>CALFOL010000159.1 GCA_937919915.1 uncultured Planctomycetaceae bacterium | reverse complement strand
ACAGTAGCGATAATTCCGGGACGGTTGGACGGCGATGCTCACGAGTTTCATTGTCGGAAGTGACCTGAGTGGTCATTTCCAGCGTCGGAGAACAGCCAAAATGATTGATGCCATGAAAAACCACACCATTGTTTGCGGCACCGGACTGATGGCGAACGCCGTCGTGGAACGCCTGATGCGAAAACGCCTGCAGGTCGTGCTCATTGATTCAGACAATGATCGGCTGACTGCGATGAAGGAAAAGTACCGCCGGCTGGAGGTAATCTGTGGCGGTCCGACAGATGAGCTTGTTCTGGCAACGGCAAACGTCGTCAATGCCCGTCACGTGGTTGCTGCCCCCGATTCCGATGTCGACATTTTGCTGATCGGAATTACCTGCAAAGATCCGGGGCATAAGATTTCCGTTATCGCAGAATCAAACGACATGGCACTCGCTAACCGCATGCGAAAAGCGGGAATTGATGAAGTGGTTTCTCCAAGTCAACTCGGTGGCGAACGCGTCACGGAACTCATTATGGGGTGAACATCCGTTCCGCATATTTCCATCTGAGTGTTTTCCTGCTGGCACGCAGGAAGGTTCGCATTGCCCTGGTTTCTACTTTTTCAGGAGCGTTGCCCCGTTTGTGTGCAGATCGACCATCCATCGCCACGGCGTCATGCGGAAAACCCACCATTCGCATTTACTAAGTTTTCAGCTGTGCGGTTGATCCTGACGAATCTTGGGATAGCCACCCAGGTGGAATACCCTAAGCACATCATTCGCTTCTGAAGATGTGGTTGGCATTACAGCGTATTACGCTGACTTGTGGTCGCGGGGCACGCTTTGCGATTGAAGAATGTGGACTCCCGCGAGCGAGTACCGTTCACAACAATAAGTAAACTGCTCTAGCGAAACAGGAATCTGCACATGGAACCGACCTCACCTGAGACTCATGCCCTAAACAATGATCCAGGAAGATCAGACTTCGGGGGTCTATCCGACCGGCTTGACTACTGGCGCTCACACTTAAATCAATACAAACATCCGGTGGTGCTGTTTGATGGGAACTCCTGGCCAGTTGTGCTGAATCAAACACTGCAAAAGCTGGTGCTGGATCAAAGCCTGATTCCGAATACGTCTGACACCGTTTCCGGCCTCTGGAAGTCGGCCTGTGAGTCTGCTGGCAATGTCGTTCAGCGTCACACAGCCTCATCTGAAGGTGAAGTGGCGGAATTCTTTCAGTTGCGTGGACGCTGCTTTCTTGTGCTTGGTAGTCTGATTCGTGCGTCTTCTGAGCGCGTTGTCGGCGCTGTGATCAACCTGGCCGAATTCAACCTGCCTAACCCTGCGCTGAGTGGGCAGGTTGCTAAGAATATGTCCGTCAGCGCAGCGGGAAATGACGCGAAACCGGAAGAAGATTTCCATCGCTGGCTGGCCTGTCGCCGCATGGCCCGTGAAAAAATTGCTGTTCTATCCCGGCGTGAATCGCAGGTCCTGGCGTTCGTTGCAGAAGGGCAAACAAACAAGTGCATTGCCCGCGAGCTCGGCGTCACATCGAAGACCGTCGAAAAACACAGAGCGAATGCTGCTGTTAAGCTGGGTGCCACCAGTTCGGCTGATCTGGTCCGAATCTCTGTGTTCGCCGGTCACGAGGTTAGCAGCCGGGCTGAACCTTCCAACAACTAAGCCGAACCGGCTTAGTTGTCGATGTGCTCATCACATTGCATTCGTCCAGCGGTGCGCTTTCAAGTACCTGAATTCGGGGCCTGTTTTGCGGTTCCTTTGGCGAGTCATCGCGAGGGATCCTCGAAATCTGATCGTGGGCACGAAGTGTACATTGAAGCCATGGCAATGTTCGATATCGTCACGACGCTTTATAGCTGTTTGTTTTCGACAACGGGGATGCACGAAATGCGATGAGTCAGCATTGTGTTGATCGTTGCTGATCGATGTCGAAGGAGTGCCTCACCGGTCTCTTTGTCCGTTGAGTGATATCACGTTGCGGTCTTGATCAGATTTGCAGTGGGGGTGAGCGTTCGCTGCGTGAATCCCGTCGGAATCTATGTCATTCCGATGACGGCTTCAGCACAAGCGTCGAAATCCACTGAGGTAGTGGCAATCGGATGTCGCCGGAACGATTCCCACCAGTCCACTGAGTCTTTTTGTGACCATCGCTGTTCGGTTGCGCAACCCGTCAGACGTTCGATCATCTGGCCCGCCGATGCAGGGCGCGATTGTGGATCTTTCTGAAGACACTGCATCAGCAATTCCTCCAGCTCCCCTGCGATCGCGTTGTTCGTGCGTTCCGATGGTCGAACAGGAGGCGTCTGAATATGCTGTGACAGGACTTCGTGAATTGTGCCGTCGAAGATCGGTCTGCCGGTCAACATGAAGTAGGCGACCGCAGCCAATGAATACAAATCGCTGCGGGCGTCAACAGTTTCATGACACGCCGCAGACTCCGGTGACATATAGCATGGAGTTCCGCGGATTGTACGTCCCTGGCCCGATGTCTCGTTAGTTATGGAGACCAAACCAAAATCCAGAACAGTGATCCGATCGCCGTACCCGACGCCTTCAGAGATTATGATATTCTGTGGTTTAACGTCTCGATGCACCAATCCATGTGCATGGGCTTCGGGCAGCGAACCGCAGGCCTGAAGCAGAAAATGCAGGACGCGTCCATCGTTAACCGGGCCCTTGCATCTTACCAGTCGATCGATGGTTAATCCGTCGATGTACTCCATCGCATAATAGAAAAGATCGTCCACTGTGTGACCGTAGTCGAAGATGGAAATCGTATTCGGATGGCAGAGTTTAGACGTCAGCTGCACTTCTCGCTCGAATTGGCGGATCGATTCTCGATCATTTGTTTCCGCACGAAGGAACTTTATCGCTGCGGGTCGTCGCAGCATGATGTGCCTTGCGCGGAAGATCGATCCCATGGAACTTTCGATCAGTTTATCTTCCAGGACATAGTTGCCAAATTGCCTGCCGGGAACGATGGAGTCCTTTCGCCGCCGCTCGACCTGATCGATCATGGCCTCGACGAAATGGGCGAAAGCACCGGTGAAAA
>CALFOL010000158.1 GCA_937919915.1 uncultured Planctomycetaceae bacterium | reverse complement strand
CCTGAAGCACGGGGTGGTCATTCATTATGTGCGATTATTTGTGAGCGGGTGCTTATGTGCGATTAGTTGTGCGCGGGTGCTTACCTCATTCGCGATTCGCCAGAGCCACAAATTGCCCCTGAAAGACTGCGACGTTCTGATCGTTGAGCAGCAGACGAGACGTTGCATTTAGTCGACCGCGTCCTTTGCGGGTCAGTCCTGCCACGAACTTATCCCAGCTGTTCAGGTCGTCCGCCGTGGCGATGGCAGTAAAATCGGCGGTGATCGGTTTCTGGTATTCCATCGAGTTCCGCGCGATGACCAGTCGTCCGCTGAGTTCTTCAGCACGCATCCGCACCAGGATTAACGTCCATGCGGCTAGGGTCGCGATCGCAGCAGCGCTGCCACCAAACACCGTTTCTCGGTGATTGATGTTGGCCGCCAGTGGGGCAGAAAGAATCACTCGATCAACCGTGGCTTCGATCACCTGGACACCCATGGCAGCCGTGATAGGGATCTGCTGGTGGATGTAGAGTTCCAGTTCGCTCGGCATGGTGCACCGTTTCTATTCGCTTCATTCATCGCTGTCTGGCGAATTCAGAAAGGACAGCGTGAAGCCGATAAACCAGAAGTCCGAGTCGCGACCTTCTGTGGTGATGTGATACTGAGCACTGGCCGTTAGCCGCGTTGAACTGTTCATCCAGAAATGGACGCCAAGTTCAGGATAGAACGAAGCCAGAAAGTGCGGATCGTCTTTCATTTCGCCGCGTTCGTCGACACTGCCGTCATCATCGTTGTCGCGATGGTCATCGACCGCCAGTACGCGATGATTGTTTCCTCCCAGAAACGTGCCGACTCCGGCGAACGGCGCAAGTCGCGATGGCGACTGAGTTCGCAGGCCCAGGTCGATCCCGGCGAACCAGTCGTCTGCGCCGGTGCCCACCAGTCCCTTTAATCCGATGCGCCCTTCTGCCGAGTGCCCTATGTAATTGAAGGCTCCGATTTCAAGACCGCCAGCCGTAGGTTCGTCTGCGCCTCCGCCGCCGAAGTACATGCCGCCGCGGTCAGCGACATAGCGGGCGTCACTGGCCTGCTTGATCATACGAGCCACTTTGTTCCCATCGTTGCCGGGATAAGGTTTGTCGTATTTTTCCGCGTAGACTTTATCGTCACTCGCCCAGCGCGATGTGCCGAAGCCGGCACAGCCCGTAAGCAGCGGCAGACAGAGTGCTAAACTCAGACGCAGCAAATGTTGAGAAGCAGGAAGCATGCGGAGCGGATCCGATGGCAGTCAGTAGGTGAGAAGTACACCATACCGGAGTTCGCGAAAACGGGTCAACGTGAGACCGATGCTGCAGCGAGCGAGTCTTTGACCACGAATCGGTCGGATCTGACGAACACGGACCGTCCTGATTTGTGAAATTTGTTTGATTCGCTGTTGAAAATGCGGACCGCTTCTTCCCATTCAACTGGCAGATGTTGCCTGTTTTCAACGGGGAATCCCGCACAAGGTTGCTCAGGCGGGAAATGTGTCGGAATTTTCTGATTTGTGCGTCCATAAAGTGGATGAGAATTCAGCGAAAAGCTGGTAGCTTAGTGCTTCACTCCTGTGCCCCGATTTTAGGCTGTAAGATGTTCAAGTCCCGCTCTTTCAGACGTCGTTCCAGCAAATCTATCGCTAAGGCTCACGTGCCCGTTGAGCTGCTCGAAGACAAGCGACTCCTGACTTCGACGATTGATGGCAGCGATGAAACAGGTGGAGCCGCAATTCCGGTTGAAGTCCAGGGAGCTGCGACCGCGATTATCAGTGATCGCACCGAAGTGACGTTTGAGCTCCGACTGAACGTACCCGCTCGGTCTCCTGCAGATCCATTGACGTTCGCAGAAATTCGAATCGTCGGACAGGAAGTTTGGCTGTTGTCCGAACTTCGGGAGCCTGTGCCTTCCGAGGTCGAGTTACCGTCATCTTTTGAAGCCAGCGATTCTGTCACAGCTGCAATCCCTGACCTGCCGGTGAAACACTTTCGTATCGGTTCAGACGAAGGCGGGCTTCCCCTCGGCGTCGAGGTCACGACCATCGCCAACCGCGACGAGTTCTACAGTCTCATTGGCGATTCCCAGACAGAGTTGCTGTACAGTCGACTCGACCCGGAATTGAAAAAGTGGCGTGAGCAGGTTGAGTCGCAGATCATTCAGCAGGCGGACGATCTGTATGGCGAACTATTCGGTGCCGAAACCGAATCTCCGATTTACTATTACCGCGGACTGCTTGCTGTTGAGGATGTGGCAGTTGCCTTTGCTGCTGCAGGTAACCGCGACGCGACCAACGTGCAGGTCGATGGTGTTGACGAAGGTGATATCGTCGAAACCGACGGCGCGTACATCTATACGATTTCCGGCAACGAGATCGTCATCGTCAAAGCCGCGGATGTAGACAGCGACGCAGAAGTTGTTTCACGCATCGAACTGTCGCAAAGTCCGGTCGCCATGTTTCTGGCGAACGATCGATTGACCGTGATTTCCAGAGACTACGGAAACCTTGCATGGCCGTCAGCCGCGATTCATTCAGCCCCCGCGTCAGCCCGCACCGTGGTGACTGTGCTGAATGTTGCTGACCGTTCGGCTCCTGAGCTATCGCAGGAAACGATCATCGACGGGCAGTATCAGTCTTCGCGAGCCATCGGTGACCAGGTGTACATTGTTGTCGCAAACAACGAAGGGATTCCGTATGTACCGGAACTCTACACCGTCTATGACGAAACCCTGGAATCAAACTACCGTTTCGAAACACGTGAAGAATACCTGACGCGCGTAGACCAGCTGGTGAATGGCGGCAAATACCAAAAGGGGCTCACTCCACCATCCGTTTATCGACGTGGCGATGACGCCTCCGATCAGTTGGCACTCGAACGCCTTGGCTGGCTTAACGGTGCGGGCAATGCCAGTCCGGATGGAGGCCAGCTGGCCAGCGTGCTGCAGTTCGACACCACCAGCAACGATTCGACTCCTGTGAGTAACATTGGCGTCAACACGCGTCGTTATGGGGCGACTCAGATCTACGCCTCACCGACAGCCTTATATTTGGTGACTGAAGAATACGCATACGCTAACACCAATCCTGGCGGCATCGCAATCGACTTTGTGCTGCCACAGCCCTCAACCGTCGAGTCTCGCATTCACAAGATCGGACTCAGTACCGGACAACTGGTGCTGGAAGGCGAAGGGGTCGTACCGGGAAATGTGGAAAGTCAGTTTTCGATCGACGAACACGATGGCTATCTGCGAGTCGCCACCACCACCGGACAAAACTGGTGGTGGACGGATCAGTCGAGTCAGAATCATTTGTTCGTCCTGGAAGACACTGGGGACACGCTGGATATCGTGGGCAGTGTTCGGGATCTAGCGGCTGGGGAACGCATCTATTCCGCACGCTTCGACGGCGCTCGCGCCTGGATGGTCACGTTTCGTCAGACGGATCCGGTGTTCTCGTTCGATCTCAGTGATCCCACAAATCCACATGTTACCGGTGAATTGAAAATCCCTGGCTACTCGGACTACCTACAACTGATCGATGAAAATCACCTGCTTGCCATCGGCCGGAATGCGACCGACGAGGGCCGCATTCAGGAAGTGCAGGTGTCGCTGTTTGATGTGTCGGATATGGCAGCACCCACTTTGCTGCACCGATATTCAATGGACTCAGAAGTCTGGGGCGACTCCGCAGCGCTGCAGGATCACCTGGCCTTCAACTACCTGCCCGAATCGCAGATTCTGGCCGTTCCGTTTGGAGCATGGGCACAACAGGGCATGGTCCTGTTACACGTCGATGTCACCGACGGCATCGAAGTTATCGGACAGATTGATGCCGAAGTGGCCATTGGACTGACCTATACCGGGTTCCGGTGGAGTCAGGAGAATTCCTACAAACGCAGCGTGCAGATTAATGACTCGCTGTACGCGGTTTCAACAGCATTCATCAGTGTCGTGGACCTGAATGATCCTGACACTGTACTGCAAACTCTGAACCTGCAGAACAACCAAACGCCACCTTCGCCGGTCCCTGAACTGCCGATCGAAACCGGGCGACTGGAAGAAATTCTGCGGGTGACTGAGATTCTGGGTGAGACGCTGGACCCAATAGACTTTCGACTTGAGCTGGAAGAGATGCCGGGTATTGAGCTGCCCAATCCCGAGGAAATCGAAGAGTACGAATTCCGTTTGTTAGATCGCGAAAGTGGCCTGGAAATTCTGCGCCGCAAGGCAGATACGCCGGACATCTCGCTGGTGGACGCTTTGGGCAGTTTGCCCGAACCAGGTACCTACGATGCTCAGTTCCGGACGAAGTCAAACCGGTTACAGAATCCGAAATTCGGTTCCTGGAGTGCTCCGGCGGCACTGTCAGTTCGGTCAGAAGCCGCGCAAATGATTTCGGAGAGCGTGCTTCGCTTTGGTCAGAGATTGCTGCAATGGTCACGGGTTTCAGATCGCGTGACGACAACGGGCGTCGTCACCGAAGTCGTGACGAATCCGGTCGGGAGTTACGACGTATGGATCAGTGATGCATCCACAAATAAACGAGTCGTGCTGGAACGTGGAGTCGATGAGCCACGATTACCGCTCGACCTGCCAGCTGGCAGCTACTTCGCCTGGTTCCGCGCAGTCTACGAAGATGGATCGACCGGCGGCTGGTCGCTGCGTGAGCGGTTGCAGATTCTTGGACAGAAACTGACGGATCTGATTGGGCCTGGTATCACAGCCAATACGTCGCCGTCGATTACGCTGCCGGAACTGGTCGGTGCGACCAGCTTCGAGGTCGAAGTGACCGCTCCGGATGGCACGATCATGAATTATGAAGTGACGGACCTGAGCCAGTCAAAGCTCGAAATCACAGACAGCCTAAGCTCGGGACTTTATTCGTTTCGTGCGCGCGCGACACTGGCCTCTGGTGTTCCGACAGAATGGAGCGATCCGATTGAATTCTCGGTGTTCGGCCGGCCGTCTGTTGGGGTAAACGGCCGACGCCTGTCTTTTGGTACAGCTGCCGCAACGACAGTCGAAGTCTGGATCAACAAAGCGGGCACACAGGAACGAGTCTTCCACGATACAGATTTCCAGACAAGCACGATCGAAGACGCGATTTCCGAACTCGGGCTCGATGCAGATCACTTGTCCGGCTACGACGTGTGGACTCGATTTACCATGGAAGATGGTTCTCGGACACCGTGGTCCGAGAAAGCAAATTTGAATCGCCAGGTGTCGGAAATCGTGGACGTTGACCTGATTTCGGCGTTTGCAGTCGGCGAGTCTCAGGTGATTTCATGGAACCAGGGATTCGGCATCGAATCATACGAGGTGTGGGTTTCGAAAGTCGGAGAGTCGGGAGCATTCCGACGGATCGCAGATCTCACGACCACATTCGTCGCGTTTGAGGACCAGCTTCCGGAAGGCCGCTTCAACGCGTGGGTTCGCGGCAAACTGGCAAGTGGCGGATACACAAGCTGGGGAACGTCGCGGGGGTTTAGCGTAGAGAATCGTCCGACACTTAGCATTGTTGATCAGATTGCGTCATGGACGCTGGCTGGTGATACTGATCCGAATGCGAAGTACGAAATCTGGGTGAATAAGCTTGCCGATAATATTTCCCCCGGGAAATCAAAAGCGCTTCACGAGACGGATTTGAGTTCAGCGAGCTTCGACCTCAGCACTTTGAGTAGTGGCGAATACCGTGGCTGGGTCCGCAAGATCAGCGAAGTCGGTGGCACGACGGTCCGGTCTGTCTGGAGCGACCGCGTTTCGTTTACTATCCCGGTGGAAACGGTTCTATCGGCAGCGTTCGATGACGTCGCCGATGTCGTGCTGTCGGCGTTGGATGGGATCTAGGTCGCCCCCCGCGCGCTTGGCGCAGGTGTCCGGACCCATGCCCATGCCCACGACCTGACTGCAGGGCTCAAGAATGTGCGCAGTGGAGACTTGGGCGCGTGACCTGCTGTTCATCAAACGTTAGAATCGCGATGCGAAATACGCGTTTCTGAATGATGGACATCACATGCGAAACTTAATTCTTCTTGCCGGCTGCCTGGTGACCTTTGCTGGTCAGTCTCTGTTAGCCGCTGATCAGCGGCCAAACATCGTCTTTGCCTTCGCCGACGACTGGGGTCGCTATGCCAGCGCGTATGCGGCCATCGAACCGGGTGGCCTGAGTGACATTATCAAGACGCCGAACTTTGATCGGGTCGCCAAAGAGGGCGTGTTGTTCACAAACGCTTTTGTGAACGCTCCTTCGTGCACGCCGTGTCGCAGTTCACTGTTGTCTGGTCAGTACTTCTGGCGAACAGGCCAGGGCGCTATTCTGCAGGGCGCTGTCTGGGATTTGAAGATTCCCAGCTATCCGTTGATCTTACAACAGGCTGGCTATCACATTGGGCACACATACAAAGTGTGGAGCCCGGGCACGCCAGCGAATGCTCCCTACGGCGGCGCTCCAACCGCATACGTGAAACGCGGCAGCCGGTTTAACGGCTTCAGTCAATTCGTCAGCAAGCAGGACGACATCGAAGCGGGCAAGCAAACGTTGCTGGACGAAGTGCGTGGTAACTTCACAGACTTCCTTGCGGACCGCAAAGACGACGAACCATTTTGTTATTGGTTTGGACCGACCAACGTGCATCGCAAGTGGATACAGGGTTCCGGAAAAAAGCTGTGGGGGCTGAATCCTGATGACCTGAAAGGCAAAGTGCCGCGGTTTTTGCCCGACGAACACATTGTCCGCGAAGACCTTGCGGACTTCATGGGAGAAGCCATGGCCTTCGATTTGGGGCTGGGTGTTCTACTGGAAGAACTTGAGAAAACCGGCGAACTGGACAACACGATTGTTGTTGTGAGTGGAGACCATGGGGCTCCTGGATTTCCCAACGGCAAGTGCAATCTATACGACTTCGGAACGCACGTCGCACTGGCAGTGCGGTGGCCAAAGAATGTTCCAGGCAACCGAATTGTGCATGACTTTGTATCGCTGCCCGATCTGGCGGCGACGTTTGTCGAAGCGGCTGGTGCTGAGGTGCCGGACGTGATGACCGGAAAAAGTTTGCTGCCAGTGCTGACATCGGACAAGTCAGGCGTGGTCGATCAGTCACGCGACGCGGTAATCACCGGACGAGAGCGTCATGTTGCGAAGGCCCGCACAGACTGGATGCCGTATCCCCAGCGAGCCATTCGGACGAAGAACTTTCTGTACATCCGCAACTTCAAGCCGGATCGCTGGCCGATGGGAACCGGTCCCGGTTACGGAACGGACGCAGCGGACATGCCAACGTTCGAAGCTCTGCGTGAGGACACGTTTTGTGCCTTTGGTGATCTCGACGCCAGTCCCACAAAGGCGTGGGTCGCGTTGAATTGTGAGAAGGATCCATCAAAGCGTAAGTACTTCGACATTGCTTTCGGCCTGCGGCCTGCGGAAGAGCTGTATGATTTAAAGGTTGATCCCGATCAGGTGTACAACGTCGCGACAGCGGAACGCTATGCTGAAATCAAAAACGACTTGTCAGAACGCTTGATGAAGACGCTCAAAGAAACCGGCGATCCGCGCGTCACCGGCGATGGCACCACGTTCGACAAACCACCGTTCGCCACAGAATGGAACAAGCCAACGGGCCGGAAGCCAAAGCCGAAGGCAAAGTAGACGTCACTGTCCGAGTGACGAACTTTGCGGGAAGGCATCTTTGTTACAACAAATTGCCATCGCACTTCAGAGCCCTGGACATGTGGATGCGTCGGGCTCGTGGGAGCAGGCGATTTGCTGTCGAAAACCGTTCGCCGCGGCCACAAGTCAGCGTAATTCGCTGTAAATCACGGCGACCACTCGTCCTGCAAAAGACTACTTCGGAACAAAACATGTTCGCACCAACAGACATCTCACAGCTGGACGAAAACGGGTTTGCCGTCGTGCCTTCGATTCTGGATCAGGAAACGATCCAGCGCGTTTCTCAGTTGGTCGATGTTGCTCGCGCGGCCAACAATTCGGAAAACGTAGCCAACAGCAGCGGTACTTATGGTCTACGCAATCTGACGGATGTCGTGCCTGAAGTTGCAGAGCTCGTTCGCCATCCGGCCGTGGTTGAGTTGGTCCGGAATGCGATGGTTGGCGAGCCGTTCATGGTGCGGTCGACGCTGTTCGATAAAACGCCCGGAGCGAACTGGGGTGTTTTCTGGCATCAGGATCTGTCGATTGCCGTTGAACAACGGCATGAAGTGGCCGGCTTTTCCGCGTGGACTCGCAAAGCGGGTGTGCAGTGCGTTCAACCTCCTGTTGAGACGATGCGGCAGATTCTGGCGGTGCGTTTGCACCTGGACGACTGCTTTGCCAGCAACGGGGCGCTGAAGGTATTACCGAGGACTCACAAACTGTCAAAACTCACGACCGCCGCGGTCGAGGCACAGCAGCAGCACACCAGCGAAGTGGTTTGCGAAGTAGCAGCTGGTGGAGCCGTGTTAATGCGGCCGTTGTTGCTGCACGCGTCATCGCCGATGGATGTCGAGGCCAGTCGTCGTGTGATTCACTTCGAGTTCGCCAGTTTCGAACTGCCGCCGCCACTTCAATGGCGCTACCGAATTCCGACAAAGTAGCCATCACTCTCCGAGTGACGAACTTCGCGGGAAGGCACCTTTTTACAACAGGTAGCGATCGCCGTGATGTCGGGTTTGTGGTGGCGTACAACGTCGAATAAGCACCCGCGCACAAATAACCGAGTTTAACTCTTAGGATCTGCTCTGTCGGGTCAGGAATATCCGAAGGTTGTTGTGTCCGAAAACATATAAGCGGATGCTTAGACAGGTGAAGACGCTTGTACGCAGTACGGTTCTAATTGACAGCTGGATGAGCAAGCGAGTCGCTTGCTCTACGGTTCTCCTAATTTACTTTATTGCTGACTGAGTCTATTCCAGCGGTTTACAATTTCGATTTCGATCGGCAGCAAGACAAATAACCACATCCACAGCAGGTTGACAATGACTCCCAGCCAGACGCCCCACGGGATGCCGTTCAACGCGGCCGCGCTGCGCGTGATTTCGGTTAAGCCGACTGCCGCGCCGCCGATGCAGGGGAAGCTGATCATGGTGATAAACACGGCCAGTGGCAGCGCCGCCCAGCGCGTGTACAGCGACAGCAAAATCGTCAGGTGCGTCAACAGCGTCATGACGATGATCCAGCCCACGATCGTGCCTGGCAGGTCTTCGATATCCAGAATCGCTGCGCCGTCGTAACAGCACAGGAACAACACGGCCAGCAAGCCTGGCGACAACGCGACAGCGCACGCGGCTGTCTTTTGCAGCAACAACAGCGGAGTCGGAATGGGCAGCATCTTCAGGCTGGCGACAGCGGATTGTCGCACTTCCAGAAACAGACTGTTAGAGGCATACAGCAACATTTCCACCGTGAACAACAGCGATACGATACCGAAGGCAACTCGCGTCAGATCCGGCGACAACCACTGCGTCGCATTGGGGTTTTCCAGCTGATGAAACCAGACAAAGCCCGCGATCAACGCGGCATACGCGAATACTTTTAGGATTAAAAACGATTTGCCGCCGGTAAAGAACAGAAAGTCCTTCCACACAACAGGCAGCTTCCAGCAGCGGCCAATGGTGTATCGTCTGACGGCGGCAGATGTCCCGTGAGTATTGTCGTCGGCAGGTTCGGAATAGCAGTTGAACAGCAGAACACTGCACAAAAACAGCAGGCCACCCAGGGCTGTGCTGCGCCAAAACTGAGCCGCTACGAACTTTAGAGACGCGGTGGTTAAGAAGATTTCGTCCAGACGCGTTGTGACATTCATGAGTTGTTGTTCATCATGCAGATGCCTGCACGCGTTCAATGCTCGTGGCGACAACCAGGACACGCTGGAGAGTTTTGAAAATTCCAGCAACAACGGCCCGGATGCAAAGAACAACAACAGTACAGCCGTTGCCAGCGCTGCAGCTCGGCCTGATGTCGAACATCTGACCGAACAGAATAACGCCATGTTTGCCACCACACATAACCAGGCCGCTAACGCCAGGTACGCGGCGATGATCTGCTGCCAGGTGACGCCACCCAGCGTGATCGCTAAAAATGTAAACGGCAGCTGAATCAGTAACAACATCAGCGCGCTGATTAGGCGGGACGTGGACTTGCTGAGCACAATCGACAGCGGAGACGCGCCAGCCAGTCGCAGCAGCGCGAGCGTTCCGGAATCCTTTTCTTCCGTGACGGCCGACACAAAGTAGCTGATGCCGGCGACTGCGATCAGCAGCACGTTCAGGTTGCAAATCCAGCGAAAAAAGGACAACCCCGGCGCCATTCCGGTGAGCGACTGCCCCCATGCCCCCATGACCGCCAGCAGCATGAATCCTGCAAAACCGGCGCGGACGATGTGCGGATAGATCGACCGTGAGTCCGATCGCAGTGACCAGTTGAAGAGCGTTTGTGTTCCGCTGATCACGACCGCACTCCTCGCGTGGTCAGGTCCATGAACGCCTGATTCAATTGTTTGCGACGCTGACCGAATGAGATAATCGGCAGGCCGAGACCAATGATGGAACTCAACACAATGTTGGAATCTGTGGCGGGATCGAGTTCCAGATCGAATTCGCCTGCTGATCCGTATTCCGGAACTTCTACCGAGACGATTCCGTTCAGTTGCCGCAGCAGTTCGGTGACGTTCTCCGGTGGTTGCGCAAGTCGCAGGCTGAAGCGCGACGTTTCCTGATGGTCGTCCAGCAGAGCATCCATCGGTCCACTGAATTTCACGTGTCCGCGATCGATGATGGTGACGCTGTCACAGAGTTCGGCCAGTTCCGTCAGGATGTGGGAGCTGATGAAGATCGTTTTCCCCATGCGCCTGAGTTCGCGCAGGATGTCCATGAGTTCGATACGAGCCCTCGGATCCAGTCCGCTGGCGGGTTCGTCCAGTAACAGCAGATCCGGGTCGTGCACCAGCACGCGCGCCAGGCTGACCCGCTGCTGCATACCGCGTGACAGGCCGCTGATCAAGTCGTTGCGGCGGCCGTCCATGTCCGTGAGTGTCAGGACGTCGTTGATGACCTGATCACGGCTGGCCAGATTCAGGCCGTACGCGGCGGCGAAGAAGTCCAGGTATTCGAAGACGGTCATCTGTCGATACATGCTGAAGTGATCCGGCATGAATCCAATGCGTTCACGAACGGCAGTGGCTTCTGATCGCACGCTGTGGCCAAAGACGCTGACTTCGCCAAAGTTGGGTTTCAAGAGTGTGCAGATGGCCTTTAATGTGGTGGTTTTTCCTGCACCGTTGGGGCCGACAAATCCGTGGATTGTTTGTGGCATTACGGCGAAGGAAATCTGATTCAGTGCCTGGTGTCCTTTGAAGGCGTGCGTCAGTTCGCTGACGGAAATTGCCGGAACCGCGTTGGCGTCGTATGTTGGTGGCATGGTTTTGTTACGCGTTGTCTGGGAGCCGTCGGCGTTAGCCGCGGGCCATCAATGGGTAAAATGTTGACTCGTCAACGGCCCGCGGCTAGCGCCGTCCGCTCACGGGTCGCTGCGCAGAGACAGGTCTTTGGTAAACAGAATCCGTCCCGATCGTTTGACCGACTCGCTGATTGTCAGGTCGAAGTCTTTGGGAACGGGTGTGTAGACGAACAAACGAATTCGATCATTGGGAAGTTCAAAATTTGTAGCTGTGTCGACCAGGTCATCGTTCAGGCTGCGTTGAATGAGCTGTGGGAGAGTGTCGTCGAAGAAGATCTCGTCGACGGATCGCGATTCAATTTCCTTTTGCTGTTGACCCCACGGGTTCATGCGGTCGTAGTCGTAGCGGGGTTGGCAATAGGTGGTGAGTCGCTGTCGGGCGCCGAACAAGGTGAGTTGCTTCGATTCGGCGGTGTAACGCATTTCGTACAGACTGCGTTCCGCCAGCACCATGTATTGCGTGTCTTTGCTGATCGGAAAGTTCTCACCAACGTCGATCTTCAGCGAAACCATCCCGGATGCCTGCATGCTGATGTCCCTGATCGATAACTTCCACGGATCCGCTGTGACTCGCCGCCGGCTGACAAATGCCTGAGAAGAGTAGGGCGGAATCTGCATGCTGGCTTCACCGCTGTTGCCGGGTGTGACCTGTGAATCTTTGCTGCTGTCTCGGTCGGCAATGGATAACAGAATCTGCTGATCCGTCGCGCCAGCGGAATAACCGCCGCCGGAAGTCACAAACAAAGCGTTCCACTGAAAGACGCTCCAGTGACCGGCGTCTTCGAATTTTGCGATCGCCAGTGTCTGCAAATTCGTTGATTCACCGTAGCCTCGCTTGCCGATCACCAGAAACAGCATGCTGAACAACAGGGCTATTCCCACGATGGCTCCATAGGTTTCCGCAAAGCCCCGCCCTTTGCGTTTCGAAACCCAAAAGCAGCCTGGAAAAATCAATCCGATGTAACCGATTGACAGCAGAAAGATCAGCCACCAGGCGTGATCGGGGCGAGTCAATTCTCGCATGCCTCGGAACAATTCGTCATCAGTTGAAGACGGATCGATGGGGATAAATTCTCCGATACCGCGGCCTGAGTTCTCGTACAGCTTCCGGATCTCTTTTTCGGCTTCTCTGTCTGTGCCTTTCAGGGTATCGATAACGATGGCCTGACGAACAATGGCTTCGGACAGGGCATCTCGACGAATCAGATGTCGCACCACGATGCCTCCGCCGACGGCATAGCCGTTCAGTGGCTGGTTCAATTCACCGAGCTCGCCGGAGAATCGTGGAAATTCGCCGCGACTGTCCTGCAGTACGTGTAGTCGACCGCCGAGCTTCAACCACGACATGAACGCCTGTTGCCTGGGCTGTTCCCAGTCCGGAACATGATCCAGAAACACGGTGTGTAATCCGGACGTTGCCGTCGCATACGGCGGAAAAATATTCTCTGGCATATGCTTAACGGTAGATGGTCGCGTGCTGCTATTGTCGACGTCCAGAATGACAACTTGTGGCCGCAGGACTTCTTTCGGGTCGTCCTTTTGAGTCACAGCACGTGCCTGCGTAAACGATTTTCCAATGGCGGCGTTAATGAATGTGTCGCCATCGTCAATTGTCAGATTCCATTCTGTCTGATAGCTCTGGGCGATATAGGGATAGAACTGTACCCAACGGCGTCCGGCGGCTGAAATATAGACTTTCTCAGCGTATTGCCCGCCCTGGGTGGACAGGCGAGGACTGGCCTGCTGCAGGGTGATGGTGGCGTCAATGTCTTCTCCGGTCTGATTGTCCAGTAACACGGACAACGGATTGAACTGTCCCGGCTGGACTCGGCCATCAAAGCCCCAGATGTGTTCGACCATCTTCAGTTGCGGTCCATTTGACTGAGCAAACACAGAATCGCAGCAGCAGAACGTCATCAGGCCGATCGCCACGATCGTTTTCAGAAGCTGTCTGCGTTGTTCACATATCATATTGAGCATGCCTTTGATCATTGCATGCCCTCCAGCAAGTAGTGCTCTTCAGCCGCGACCCCCCGCCGATCACGGCGTCTGCTTTCTGTTCGACCCAGCAGGTGCGAACTGGCAGCACGAACCGCAGCCCGAATCATCAGGAAGGCGAGCGTGTAGCCGACGACGGCAGTCACGGCCCAGAACAGATAGTGAGTTACAACGTTTGGGCGGTACGTGTAGTAGTACAACTGCGAGTCTTCTTTAAGATACGATTCGGTAAACATCACCGCACTCGCGGGAGAGCACATCCTGATGTCGACTTCGTAGCTCGTGCTAATCGCGCTGGTGATGGCCAGTGGTAGGACGATCAGCATTCCAATCACCGTGAACGATGCCAGAACGGCCTTGGTCTGTGAGTGAACTTTCAGTCCGATTCCGGCGGATATCCAGGTGGCCAGGTTCAGCAGGCCGTAGGTGCCGCAGATGCTCAGTCCAATATAAACCAGCGGTCGCACAGACAGTAATGCTGATCCGCTGAAGGTCAGCATCATATGGGTGAAGTTGACAGTGAGAATCGGAATCGCCACCACGATCAGCAGGCGCCTCATGCCCCTGACTTTTTGGTTGAGCATGTCGACCGACGTCATTGGCGTGGCCAGCAGTGGTTCCAGAGTCTGTTGCGCTCGTTCTGACGAGAACAACGTTGCGCCTTTGACCGTGATGATCAGGACAGCCAGGATCCAGATAAAGCCCTCCAGAAAGTACAGCCCTGTAAACGCGTTGTTTGCTGAAATCGTGGCCGCTGCCAGACAGATGAACAGGGTTGGTCCTTCCAGCACGAGCAATATCCGAAACAGATACCGCGCTTGCCCCAGCGATTTTTTGTAGAGCTCACGCCAGACGATTGGACCGTCTTCCGGCAGGGGAGTGCCGTCTTTGATCAGGACAATGCCGCCTGTGGTGCGATCGTTTAGTTCTTTAAAGAACGTGTCAACCACCTTTAACGTCTTCAACAGCACGGATGAATGCGAAGGGAAAGCTCGCCGCACAAGAACCACGCGAGCTAGAACCAGGCACACCAGCGTAATGAATAATGATGGAATCGACTTGACCATCATCACCAGCCACAGCGGTGGCTGAGCTGCACCTGTCAGTCCGGACGGAGCGACGATCGCCCAAAAGAATGCGGACAACGGATTCGACAGATCCGGACTGAAGCCGGTCCGGTAACTGTTTCTCCAAATGGCAGACGGCACGAAGGTATCGATCCCCAGACTCAGCGACACGACCAGCAGGAAGCCGGTCAGGCAGTACGAAACAGTAAACGCTGACACGGTTGTGGCGAACCACGACGAGCACAACAACGCAACGCTCGCAAACAGCAGGCATTCACAAAACAACAGCCACAGTGATCCGATCATGAATTCCGTGTCGACGCCGCCGAGAGTCAACACGTGAGCCAGCACGGGAAACGTCAGCAGCAGCAGAGTCAGCATCGGCACCAGGCGACTCATGAATTTTTCAGCGATGATTGTTGCCGGCGACAGACGTGTCAGCAGCAGCGTGCCGATCGTGTTGCTCTCTTTCTCTGACGTGATGCACGCACAGCAGAACGCCGGCATTAGCAGCTGAATAACAAAGAAGAGCTGGAAGCAAATTCGATGAAAGATTTCGCCACCAACCCCCATGTAATTCGTCAGCGCAAACGACGTAATCGCCGTCCCCTGAAAAACGCGGCTTGACATCGCACTTTGGTAAGCGACGAATACCAGAAACAGCACGACCACGGCGGCGATCACGCGCACAATGTATGTCCGACGTCGATTCGCCAGTTCCGTCAGCTCACGCCGCAGCAATGGTAATTCCGGAATCCAGCTCACGCCGTCTTACCTTCCGTCAGTTTCATGAAGGCCGTTTCCATATCCATGGCTTCCGGCTGAAACATGGTGATACGAGCCTTTTCTTCCACCAGCGCCTGATGGAAATCGGCGATCGACAGGATGTCCTCATGCAGGCGAACGGCCCAGCGATCGACCTGCACTTCGACGGAATCAACGCCGCCGATTGCGCGCACGCGATCTTCCAGATCCTCCGCCGGATTTTCGAATCGTATATGGATGATGCGTTTTAGCTGTAACTGTCGAAAGATGTCCTGCAACGATCCTTCGGCCACCATTTCACCGGTTTCGATGATGCCGATGCGCGTACACAGCTGACTGAGTTCATGCAGAATGTGGCTGCTGATCAGAATGGTCTTGCCCATGTCCCTGAGCGCTTTCAGCAGCTCGCGCACTTCGATGCGGGCGCGAGGATCCAGGCCACTGGCGGGTTCGTCCAGCAACAACAGGTCAGGGTCATGCAGCAGAACACGCGCCAGTGCAAGGCGTTGTTTCATGCCGCGCGACAGACCGTCGACAGGTGAAGAGGCTTTATGCGTGAGGTCTGTCAGCGACAGCACATCGTCGATGATTCCCCTTCGTTTTCGACTGGGCAGTTTGTAGGCCGCAGCAAAGAAGTGCAGATATTCCAAAGCGGTCAGGTCTTCGTAGACGCCGAAGAAGTCCGGCATGTAGCCGATTTTTTCGCGCACCTGCTGTGGCTGTGCGAGAACATCCATTCCTCCGACAAGCGCCATGCCGCGAAACTTCGGTTGCAGCGTGGCCAGCACGCGAATGGTCGACGATTTACCCGCGCCGTTGGGACCGATAAAGCCGAAGACTTCGCCTTTGGGAATATCGATGGAGATGCCTTTGACGGCTTCAAACTTACCATAGCTGACGCGAAGATCGCGGATACAGACTGCCAGTGGCGTTGTCATGATTTATTCTGTCTGCTGAGTCGGGGAGCCTGAAGTGATCACAGTGGATTATTGTTGATCCGTTGGCCCCGGGGCATAAAACACGCGCCGATAAATGTGCGTCTGCAGTCCTTTGCGGACGGCTACGATCAGCAGCCATTGACTGTCGTCCGTGGCATCCATGATGGGCAAATCCTCCATCGACGCCGCACCGTGCGGAGACACCTGTGAGACAAGGCTGAAGAAATCCCGAGTACCGGTACGAACTGACGCGTCCAGTATTCCAAGCGCCAGCAGGCCGTCTCGCGGTGGCATCTGATTTTGTCGGTACCAGAGTTCCTGGTTTAGCCAGACCTGTGCCTCATTGATTTTTGTCGTCGAAAACAAAATGCTCGACGAAAACAACGGGTGGCGTTCTTCGCCGTGCAGGACGACGCCGTCAATTTCTTCCCCGCTTTTTGCGGTTTGCTGGAGTTCGGTTCGCAGCTTTTTGCGGCCCGCGCTTGTGCTGACAAGGCTGAAATCGTTCCACGCGATTCCGGGAACGTCGGCGTTATCCGGCGCCAGCGTCAGTGACCGCGTCATTTGCGGTTCCCACTGTCGCAGTGTGATTGTCGATTTGAATGACTGCGGAAATCTGCCTGTGTAATCCAGCTTTGGGCTGACGGGCTGCGGTCCGGTCGAAGGCCCGTTGGGCTCGAAATTTCCAACGATCATTTGCGCCGGCACGATAAACGACTGACTGAGATCTTCTTTCAGCGTGGTTTGTCGTCCGTGAAAGTGCATTTGAAGTGATGTCTGCCGGACGGCGTGTCCGTTGTCGACAAGGTCCACGATCGTTAGTCGTCCGCCGGTTTCGCTGCTGGCCATATAGTTGTGAGCAATCGCGATTGTCAGTCCGGTAAAAAACACGGTGACCAGCGGGAACAGAACCCACGTGAGTTTGCGGAGCCGGAACATGCCCAGCACCAGATAGTCGACCGGGCCGATCGTGATCACGTAAGCAATCAATAGACAACCGATCACCCACGCCGGCACCATTTCAACGCCGAACGGCATCAGTGCCGATTCACAGGCGGATGCTAACTTGCCGGCTTTGGGCGGCAGGGAATACTGGATGCCATGATGCATGGCGAGCTGGTCAAGATCTGCAAACACCTGGCGTTGGTGTTGGAGTTCGTGCTGTTGTTCGTTGGGCTTTGGATCTTTAGGTTGAATCCGAAAACTCTTATCCTTCCCGATGACACTCAGGCCGCGTTCAGAGAACGCCTGCCGAACAGGTTTGATCTGCCAGGGTTGTCCTTGATGCACGGGAGAGTCGTGCCGGACTTTCCACAGATGGCCCACGACCCGTCCCAGGGCAGCGCCAGAAAGCCTGGTGGAAATGTCAGCAACATTCGGCAGCAACGTTGCGCGACCCAGACCCAACCGACGATTGATGACTCGCGAAGTTTCGTCAGCGATAACCAGCAGCGTGCCGTCGTCAGTCAGGCTCAGGTGCAGGCTGGGATCGTCACCGCGTTCGAACAGCCGTTGCAGAAATTCCAGATGCATTCCTTTCAGGTTTCGGTCGTCCGGTAACACGCAAACGCTGCCTCCCGCTTCACACCAGGTTGTCAGGGCTGCCAGCTGAGCAGATTCCAGGCGACTGAGTGCACCGTCGGCCAGCAGCACGACGTCGAAGCTGCACAGCCGCAGCGGGTCTTCGGGAAGGTCAAACGCATCCCAGCTGGCGGCATAGTGCAGCACGGACACCTCATCGCGGCGTGGTCGTTGGGATTCGGTCTCTGCGGGCAGGGGATTGTAATTGTCCAGCGCCAGTGCGCTATTCAGGAACTGACGATTCCGTGATGGTCGCTGAACGCCGGAATCTCCGGCGCACGAACACAGCAGCGCAGCCCGCTGATAGGGGCCAATCGATAACAGCTCTCGCGGCTCGTCAGGGTCCTTCGGGTTCGTCGACAGCGGAATTCGGCCGGTTTCTGTTTCGAACCACGCGGTCAGTTGATACTGCTTGCCATTCGAGTGTTCGATCGGCGGCAGCACGGTTTCGAAAAAGTAATCGCCGCCCTGCAGTACGATCCCTTCGTAGCGAATTGTGGCGGTCAGGTCACTTGCCGAATGAACCGTGTTGAAGATATCGAGGACCAGATGGCCTTCCATAATCTGGTGTGAATTGTATTCGAGTTTGATGCGAACAGGGATCGGTCCGCCGGACCGTCCGCGAATCGACAACGGTTCCAGCTGCATCTTGACCGGGTATTGCGGCTGCGCAAATGTCGCCGGCGCGAACAGTGTGAATAGCGACAGGATTGTCAGCGCCCTGCGGCTCAGGAAAATAGACCGTTGAAACGTCACGTGGTTGCTCCTCTCATGCGTTGGAAGTACCACCATTCGATCAGCAGAAACACAAACGCCAGCATCGCCAGAATCCACCACAGATGCCGGTCAGAATCAATGACCTTCGTTTCATCTGTGGCCACAGTGAGTTCCGCGAACTGCAGTTGTTCAACAGCTGCCAAAGACGTTTCCAGTGGGCTTAGCAGTCCTGTACCGATTGAGGCCGCTACGTCTGAACCGTCCAGCACGTCATACTTACCGACGAAGTCTGCCTGGACTCCGTTCAGTACACCGTTGCTGTTCGATTTCGCCGTGTCCGCACGGTCCTTCGGCCCCTGAATGACGTACTCGCGGTCGGCTTCCAGTTTGATCGGAGGCAGAACGCCAGTGGGAACGGCGGCGACTTCCGCCAGGCCCGCCTGCTGTAGTGCCGCTTCGATCGCATTGCGGACAAGAATCGGAAACGCAAGTCGGTAGGGCAGAGTGGATCGATCGGTGTGAAACAGAAAATAGAATTCCGTTTCCAATCCGCGCCGCCGCTGCAGCATCAACGGACCGGCCGCGGCATGAATGAGGACTTCATAGCCACGCTCTTCGAGCATCAGAGCGTTTGCGCCCGTGGCAAAGCGTGCCTGTTGTCCAATCTGCACATCACGTAACCGCACATGTCGCAGCAACGGTGCCGTATTGGCCCAGTCGACAACCTGTACCGGTTCGTCGTCGGCCGTCATGTCAGCGACGCTGATCAGATCGGCCAGGTCTTTGGGGACGACACCGTTGTAGATCATAATCGGTGCGTGAATACCTTTCAGATCTTCACTGTTGCTGATGATCAAGTCGTACTCTGCTGCGTTTGCGGTTGCGGCCGAGTCGATCTCAAGATCAGGTTGCACGGCCAGAGCGTGTTGCCAGGAATACAATTCTGCATCGACGCGAACTCTTAACGGCCGCGTCTTCGGAAGACTCAACCAGACCGTATTGTCGATGTTCAGTGAATCAAAGCCTTCGACTTTCAGTGTTGCCTGGACCAGTGAGGATTCCGGACTGTCGACGGAAAACACGAGTCGCTCAGAATCTTCTCGCGACGCACTTACTGATTCTTTGCCAGCCGGCTTGCCGTTTTGCGTCAACGTGATTTCGCCAAAGACTGTTTCTTCGCTCGAACCAGCCACGCGGATAAATATGTCCCAGGCACTGGGGTTGTCCATGCCACTGCGGCGAGCCGTCATTTCTGTGATGCCGATATTGCTGCCGCCCTGATCAACTCGCTGCACTTCCAGTTTAAACGGAAGTTCGAAGTCGACTTGATCCTTCAGGTTGCCATCCGTCATGACAATCACACGCTGCACAGGAGCTGTCCGAGCATAAGCTTCGGCCATCCGCAGGACTTCGTCCAGTTTGCTGGCGCGATGAGTCGGCAGGACGTCCTCCATCGCCCGATTCAGCAACTGTTGATCGTCGGTGAATTCTGTGAGGCGTCGACCGCCACTGGAAAACGTAAACAGTGAGATCTTTCCCTTGCCGCGCAAGTTGTCGATCATCGCCTGCACCTGTTCTTTGGCGACGTCCAGTCGAGTTTGATCCGAACCCGGCAGCCTGGCGGACATGCTGGCAGAGCAATCGATCAGCACCGGAATAAATTCGTCGGTCTCCGGCCCCGCGCTGATAAACGGCTGCATTAACGCCAGGATGACCAGGCAGATTAAAATCAGCTGCAGCAGTAGCAACAGGTTGCGGCGAAATTTCTGAAACGGTGAATTGACGCGTTGATCGTTAACGACCGATTGCCAGAGTGCCAGCGATGGAATTTCCAGCCGCGACCGTTTTAGCTTTAAGAAGTACAGGATCACCAGGGGGATCAGCGACAGGAAAAACCAGCCACCCAGTGGAAATCGAAAGTCAGGCCAGCTCATCGCAGCACCCACCCCTGTCGACTTAACGTGTCGAACAATACCTCTTCAACGGTGGCCGACGAATTGATCGATGTGAAGCGACCATTCCGGCTGCGGCATTGCTTATGCAGCGTTTCCTGATACCAGTTGCGGTGTTCGTGATATAAGCTCATCAGCTCACCAGCGTTGGTGACATCCAGCGTCTCGCCGGATTCGCTGTCCACAAATCGCAGGTCGCCGTCCAGTGTTGGGTTGATTTCTGATTCGCCCAGAATCTGCAGTCCCCAGACCTCCAGTCCACTGCTGAACAACAAATTTAACGAACGACTGAGATCGGAAAACGTCAGAAAGTCCGACAGCAGAATCGCAATACCGCGTCCGCGATGAAATCGCAGCATCGTTTCGATGGCTTGTTCGACAGGGATGTTGCCGCCCCCTTCGATGCCTTCCACAAATTTCAACAACGGTCGAATCTTCTGCCGACCAGTGCCCGGTGGCAGCTTCCACGGCTGACCTTCCTGCTGATGAATGGCGTACACGCTGACTCGTTCGACGTTCAGTAAGCCCATCATACCGAAGGCGGCAGCGAGTTGTCGGGCCTTCAGCAGTTTGTCGTCGAACAACATCGACGTGGATGCGTCGATCATGATGACCACATGCAGTTCTTCTTCGTGCAGGAACTGTTTGATGTACGGACGATGCAGCCGCGCGAAGATGTTCCAGTCGACGTAGCGCATGTCGTCACCAGCCGCGTAGTCTCGATAGTCGGCGAAATCCGTGCTGCCGCCGCCTTTGCCGGACAGGTGTTCCCCACGACTGCGGTTCGTGAGCCGGCGCATGGGATTTAGCCGCATGCGTTCGATGCGATTCAGGGTGCTGTTGGGAAACAGCGGAGTCAGTTGTGTGTTGTCTGTGGTCACGGTTCGTTTCTCGTAGGGTACGCTCCTGCGTGCCAAACAGTTCGACATCCAATCGCGGTGCCGACGTTCCTGTTGTCGGGCGTCGTCCGTGGTTGTCAGGCGGGAGCCTGACCTACCCTTCTGTCGGCAACTTCGCCACGCACTCCGCGATCACATCAGCCACCGAAATATTTTCGGCCTGGCCATCGTAATTCAACAACGCCCGATGCTGCAGAACTTCGGCAGCGTAATGCCGGATGTCTTCAAACGCCACGTGCGGTCGCCCCTGACTTAACGCCCGGACGCGAGCCGCCCGAATCAACGCCTGAGCCGCTCGGGGGCTGGCTCCCCACCGCAGGAATCGCTTCGCAAGGTCAGGTGCGTATTCTGTATTCGGGTGAGTCGACAACACCAGTCGGCAGGCGAAGTCACGCATTGGGTCGCTGACAACCACTCGATCAAGGATGGCTCGCAATTCCAGAATTCTCGGCCCGTCGACGATCTTGTCGACCTCCAGCTGTTTATGCAGAATCGTCCGGCTGATGACTTCGTTGAGTTCCTCGCGATTCAGAAACGGAACCACGACTTTAAACATGAAGCGGTCGAGTTGAGCTTCCGGCAGCGGAAACGTGCCTTCCTGTTCAATGGGGTTCTGTGTGGCCAGCACAAAGAACGGCTGTTTCATGTGGTATGTGTTGCCGCCGGTTGTGACGGTGCCCTCCTGCATCGTTTCCAGCAGTGCCGATTGGGTTTTCGGAGTCGCGCGGTTGATTTCGTCGGCCAGCAGCAGTTGAGTGAATACCGGGCCCTGGCGGAATTCGAACTTATAGTTGCCCCCATCGTCGGCCGTCATCACGTTGGTTCCGATGACGTCAGCTGGCATCAGGTCCGGGGTGAACTGGATGCGGCTGAAATCCAGTTCCAGCACGCGCGACAGGGCTTTGACGAGTTCGGTTTTGCCGAGCCCCGGTACGCCTTCCAGCAACACATTGCCACCGCATAAAATGGCGGTCAGTGTGGCTTCGACGACTTGTTCCTGCCCGACGATCACTAGTCCGACAGCGTCGCGAATGGTGCGGAATTCCTGCTTGAACTGGTCCGCTTCCTGCTGAAGCTGCGCGGCATCGATGTGCTCTGTCATCTGATCGTCTTGTAATTCTGGTTGAGGGTCTTTGTTATGTGTTGGCGGGATTCAGTCCCAACGGGACGGTATGTTGTAGCCACGGACGTGAGTCCGAACGCGATAGCGTCGGGCCGGTTGTCGTAACACTGCTGTGATTCGCGGCCCGCGGCTAGCGCC
>CALFOL010000157.1 GCA_937919915.1 uncultured Planctomycetaceae bacterium | reverse complement strand
AAATCTGGTGATTTGGACGCCGTACTCAGGCTGAACGAAGAGCTCGAAACTTTCGCGTGCGAGTGAAATACACGATCCCTGACGCTCGATCCGAAGCCGCGTTAGTTTTGAGATGTCCGAATGCGAGAAAGAGCCGCGAAAGCGGGTACGCGGTTGGACTGTGTGCCCCGAATGGCTGGATCTACAACGTCAACAGGGTGTATCACTACGAACACGGCACTGCAGGAGCAAAGAAGTTGCTGGACATCACGGGCGAGCCCAACGCCGCAACAGTCAGCATCGGAGAGCCACATACTGTGGAAGTTATCGTCCACGGGTCGGCAATCTCTACTTATTTCGACGGTCGCTTTCTACACACGGTCAATGACGAAAAATTCAAGGAAGGTGTGGTTGGCCTTGAATATCGTCACGGCAGCGTCATGGTTGAGCGTTTCGAATGCACGATGCTCCCGGATTGAACCACGCGGAAGTGATCGGCGCCGTGAAGGATGTTCGCCAGCGTGCAACAGTTTCGCTGCGATTCAGCCACAGCGTGGCGACAGGCTGTAGCCACGGGGGTGAGCCGGCGTGAGCCCATCGAACAGGGCGTAGACGTCCTGGGCAGTCCCGGAGACGCAAAAAGTGGGGAACAGCGCCGTAACCTTTATTTGAAACCTGGAAGCAAATCTGTTGTGTTTCGCCTCGCGGACGATAAAACGGTTCCTGCCACGTTCCTCTTTCTCATGTCTGTCGCAGCTGTGCAAAGGTAGATGTCAGCTCCGGACGGAATGGCAATCATGAGTTGCCTCCAGCAGAAGTCGTGGCAGCGGCCACCTGGACGACGTGACTGACAAGTTCACGGTCGACCGCAGGAATTTCCACGCGAACACCGTTGGCTAGAATCACGACAACCGCTGATGTGAATGACGTCGCAACAACCGGCACGAAGGCCGGTCGCATGGAATTCGGCTTCGCGCGGAGCAGAGCTGTCACCAAGCTTCTTCCGCCACTGGTAGAACCCAGCCGGAGAAACACCCTCTGCCTGACAGTAAGCGGCCACTGTCAGACCAGAGGATTCAAAACGACGAAGGCGATCACACCAACGTTCCCAAACTGTCGGATCAATCGAACGGGACATCTCTCGGTCTCCTTGAAGGGGAAGCGGAAACCAAAAAACTAACCAGCTTGTCAATACTGGCACTCATGTACGCTTACGCAATGTTGATGTGCACATACTCAAAGTGATTTCGAAGTTGACGCAATCCGCCGCTGCGTGAGGCAAGGAAGTTCTGGATTACCGAATCCGCATCCCTCGAGTTAGATATAAAGTTCAATTCCGGTCAATACACCGTCAAACATAAACAAGAACTCTTTAGCCGAAGATTCAACACACGACATTCGAACTAATAAGTCGTATTTATCGCCAGCGTGTTCGATTTCAGCAGTCAGCGTTCCTTGACCAGGTATTGTCACCTGGCAGATTCGAACCAGTGTGTTTTCATGTTTCGGAAGTCTATTAACCCTCGTCGGATTGGGCAGCAATTTCGCCTGAGAAACCGGCGAACTGGCGTGGGAGCCACTCCGAGCCGACTTCAGGAGTTTTTTTGCAATTCCCTCGTGTTTCGGGATCACTAGAAAATCACTGCGATCAAGTTGTCGATCTACCGCAGAACGGCTCAGTGCTTTGAGTTCCTCAAGTAGATCGCCATTTTTTTCAACCCTTATTCTATATTCCATGACAACGCCTCCTTTGGGGGCCGGCAGCAGCACTGCTTCTATAAGCGATGAGTCTCTTAGCAGCGTTTCTGAAGCCGGGCCGAGTTCGTTCCAGATGCTCTCAACTGCCGCTGAGAACCCAATAACGCGAGGGTCTATCATTTCGAATAGTAACCGGTTTTGCTCAAATGAAATCTTCACCTTATCGGGGCCCATCAATTGCCAAAGAGCCTGAGGGTAAAAAGAAAACTGCAACGCCGCTCCCTTCCGTATTGACCAACCTTGAGTTGACAAGATCCGGTCTTACAGGTCCTTGCTGATGGACGGCATTGTGACAAATCCAACCATCATGCCGTCCTCAATGGCAGGCCAGTTTGTATCTCCCCCAAAGAGGCCGCCCTCGTCCGGTCGGCGCAGCACTTCAGCTCTACGAATCCTGTCTAATGGAAAAATGAATGCTCTGAATCGGCTGTGGTTTACGGCAAATCGAACCGTCCTCCCGACGAGCGGTTCCTCAGACTCCGGACTGCCTTCCAAGCGTGAAAAAATGCTCCATCCAGGAAGTTTGATCTTCGGCACGATCTCCGCGTGCAGCTTACGTAATACACTGAAGTCTCGTCGCGTTTCATAGACGATTTGTACATTATCTTCTTCAGCGCGCGCCGGTCAGCGTCAAGGTTAGAAAAACCATTAAGATGGTGGCCCGTTTTCCGGAAGAGCAAAAACAGAAAACAGGAATGAAACTACAGTAATTCATGGATGCACCTGATGGAGTATCTGAAGAAAAGTGACTTTGCCACTTTCCGATTTGGGCAAGTTTAAGGGCAAATACAATATATCAAATGAGGCCGCCATGGTTGGCACGCCACGCAGGACTCGCGCAGTCGGACTCGCGCAGTCGGACTCGCGCAGTCGGACTCGCGCAGTCGGACTCGAAAAAATACACAGTGTCGTACCAGACACAGTCTCCAGACGATAGCCATCGGTATCACGTGTCCATTCGGAGGCATTGCCATACAGATCAAACAGTCTCGAGCCGTTCATTCTTCTGCCTCCCACTGGCTGTACGGTCTGTGCTCCGTTGGGAACTGAGTCTCGAATCCATCCATGCAACGGCAGCAATTCGCGGTTGTCACCCAATGACAATTTTGTCGTCGTAGCAGCTCGGCAGGCATGCTGTCATTGTGCAGACGAAGGCAGCTGAAAATTCAAACCTACCGGGAGCGTTCCCTTACTATGCCCGCGTTCCGTCAATGTCCTGCAGAACTCGATGGCGCGCCCATGGAACATGTTCGTTGCCGGAATCAGCTTGCCGATACTCCGGCAAGCTACTTATTCCAGTGCCCAAACCGGTTGCGTTTCTCTGCGGGTTGACCAGGCGGCTGCGCATCCAGCGTTGAGATGCCTTCGCTGTACAGCAGTTCGCCCGTGTAACCATCGTGGAAGTTGACCACAACCTGCGGTGCGTCGTAAGCGATGAATTGATAGCCGGGCCCGTCATTGCGTCCGGCTTTGATGATGTTGTTCACGTTGATGCTGGCATACACGGTGTGCCGCTGTCGCAGATAATGAACGTTGTCCGGATAGCCGCCCAGCCATTTGATCTTGATTGTGCGTCCTTCGCTGTCAAACCAGCCTCCCAGTGGAGGCAGCCCGGCTGTGCCGATCGGATGATTGGCCGAATTCACCGGCGAGATCAGGAACTCCCAGACGTTGTCGGTAATCTGTGCTGCGACGGGATGATGCACGTCGCCGGTCAACAGCAGAACCGGCTTCTGTAGTTCATCCAGCACCGCTGTGAGTTCTTCGCGTTCGTGAACGAAGCCACAATAACCATCGCCTTTCGATTCCGTACTTTCAGCTTTCATGTGATAAGCACTGTGGTAAATGAACCATGGATCGGGCGATACGATGAAGATGAAGTCGGCCTTCGTTGTCTTCACTTTGTCCAGGAACCATGCCTTCTGCGTGTCTCCGAGCACAAATCGATCTGCATCGTGGGACTTCTTCACGCCCAGCCACTTTGATCGTTCGCCTCGCGTATCCAGAAACAGGAAGTGGCAGTTGCCGACGACTTTGTCGAAGTAATGATGCGTCCCAATGCTGTATGGAGCGGAGTTTGTTTGCTTCAGTGATGGTTCAATCTGAAGGTGCGTGGCGTCGATAATCTTCTTCACTTTGTAAACGCCGATGTTCTTTCCGCCGCGTGCTGCGGCATCAGGTTTGGCCGCTCCCTTGATGAACGGGCCAATGTGCAACGTGCTGACCTGAGCCAGATTCAGGGTTGAGAAGTCGGCCTGCTCGTCATGCAGGATATCCGAGTTCTGTTGCACATTCGCCGTTCCGAAACGCACGGCGGCGGTTTGTGGGCGGTCGCCGTTCGCCCAGTCAGCGTATTCCTGCCAGACCCGAATCGCCGGGTCACGCACCAGGTAGTTGCCGTCACCGCGCCCGATTTCGCCCGAGCCGTCGATGTTATCAGTGACTTCGTGGTCGTTGTACATCGTGATCAGCGGCACATGTTTCAACAGTCGATTCAGCGACAGGCCGCGATTCAAGTACAGCTTGTAGTTGTTGCGAATGCCATTGGCGGTTCCGTCAATCGTTTCTTCGTAGGTGTAGTCTCCATTGACAATGTGGAACGCAGTACGGTGACGGTGCTTCTCCCAGATCGTGTCGAACGCCGGCGGGTTCGGATAGATGCCGTAAGTTTCACCGGGTGACCGTTGTCGCTGACAGGCTCCGATGGTGAATGAAAGGTTAAACCGCCCTTCCGGATTAAACTCGTGCGCATAGCTGGTTTGATCCGGCAGCGTTCTAAACGTGGGCCACGGATCGCGGATGTTGTTGCGGCTGTCGATGATCTCGCCAGCAACTCGCACGGCGTAAGCGTAGACGGTATTTGGCCGCAGGCCGCCGACTTCTGCGAAGCCCGTGAAATCGCTTGTGGCGGAAGTGCTCCCGGTTGTGACTGCAGCGTTGTCAAACGGTGGACGATTGGGCCGTACCAGCACTTCAAATTCGACTTCCCGTGCAGCACGTACCCACACGCGGACGGAATTCGAAGTGACATTTCCCAGCACCGGTCCATGGGTGATTGCGGAACTCTGCATGGGAATCACATGATTCGCCACCGGATCCGGCCACGTTAAATCCTGTGCGTTGAGCGCACCGGCCAATCCAAGTACACATGAAAACAGAATGATAGGTCGCAAGTCCTTGCCGTTCTGTGAAACGAGAAGTGATGATCGTGCAAAATGCCGGCGCCTAGACTCCAACGATTTTTCGCCAGGTTTGTGCCATCAGCGCGTGCCCTGCCAGAGTCGGATGAACTCCATCGCCAGCCCAGTATTGTGGTTCTGTCCCGGCGGCAATGGCTTCGTCAAACATCGTCTGGAAGGGAACCCAAATCGTTTTCGCTGCTTGCGCCACTTCTTTCGCGACGGCTCGACGCTCATCGAATTCCGGGTACCACGAATCGTTGACTGCTCCAGAACGCAGTGCGAACGGTTCGCAGATGACGATTGTTGTGTCTGGCAGAGCGTCCTGAGTTTTCTGTACCAGCGCTGTAAAACCCGTGTTGTAGGTTTCGACTGTTCCGTCGTAGTTGCCGTTCAGCTTGTGCCAGATGTCGTTGACACCCACCAGAATACTCAGCACTGCAGGTTTGATGTCGATACAGTCTTTCTGCCAGCGATTGTCCAGATCCGGAACTTTGTGACCACTGATTCCTCGATTGTATACCTGCAGTTTCAACTTCGCGTGGTCATTCAACAGTTCGCTTGCGATGAGCACGGGATAGCCGTTCCCAAGAGTTCGAGCGTTGTTGGGATTGCCTTCCGAATTGCGGTCGCGGCCGGCATCTGTGATAGAATCTCCCTGGAATAAAATGACGTCACCTTCCTTCAGCGATCGCGCGGTTTCGTCGGCGAGACAAACAGGCGAAGCCTTCAGTGCTGCCGCGATTCCCGCAGCAATAGCAGTGGACTGAAGCATTTGTCGGCGGTCAAGAATATTCGTGATCATCGTGTTCTCGTCAGATGGAGGGGGAAGTCAAGTTTTCAGAGCGACAACGGAGCGTTTCCGGGCGGTAGCCCGCACAGTCTGAGGCACTGCCTCATTAGGCTTTTATTAGAACACATTCCGCCGGACGATGCACGGATTTCGATTCGTACCAGAGTTCCTTTTGCTCGGCCCGCCAGGTACACTGGAATTTCACAAGGCGAGACAACAAAACTTCGGGACAACCGAATGCGGAAGCTGGCGATCTATTTTGCTGTTGTATCTCTCACACTCCTCACCGTAACGATGCCCGTGGTTGTCGCGGACGAGGGTGAGGAATTCTTTGAACGCATTGTGCGTCCGCTGCTGGTGGAGCAATGTTCTCGCTGCCACGGGGCGCAGAAACAGAACGGCGGTCTTCGCATCGATTCGAGGGCCGCATTGCTGACGGGTGGTGACAGCGGTCCCGCCGTCGTTCCCGGTCGTCCAGACCAGAGCTTGATCGTGCAGGCCGTGATTCGCAGTGAGGATCTCGCGATGCCTCCTGATAAGCCGCTACTAAAACATCAGGTCGACGGACTGAAGCAGTGGATTGCTGGCGGGGCAATTTGGCCTGCCGGTACCGGACGGCTACAGACGATGACAGATTCGTCTGCGACAGATCATTGGTCATTTAAGTCGGTGCAGAAACCATTGGTTCCTGAACACGAAGACGATTGGGGCATCAACGAAATTGACGCTTTCGTGCGACGAAGTCTGCGGGCCAATGAATTGAAGCCTGCTGCGACCGCCGACCGGCGCACATTGCTGCGTCGCGCTGGCTATGCGTTGACAGGCTTGCCGCCGTCGACTGAAGCACTGACCGAATTTCTCCAGGACCAGCAAGCCGATGCATGGCCGCGTGCCGTGGACCGTATGCTGGATTCTCAACACTACGGCGAGCACTGGGCGCGACATTGGCTCGATGTGGCTCGGTACTCGGACACCAAGGGTTACGTTTACGCTCGGGAAGAACGCTTTTGGGTTCACGCCTGGGCGTACCGTGACTGGGTGATTGAATCGTTGAACGCGGATCTGCCTTATGACCGCTTTCTATTGTTGCAGCTGGCTGCCGATCAGGTTGATGATCGTGTGGAAGGCGATTTGGCGGCGATGGGGTTTTTGACTTTGGGGCGACGCTTTCTGGGATTGCAGGATGACATCATCGATGATCGTATCGATGTTGTTTGCCGTGGAACCATGGGCCTGACCGTCAGTTGTGCGCGCTGTCACGACCACAAGTACGATCCCATTCCCACGACCGACTACTATGCGCTGTATGGTGTCTTCGACAGTTGTGCTGAAGAACTGGTGCCGTTGTCAGCAGTCGCTGCGGATCAGACGTTTGCTGACGAATTGTCAAAACGTCTGGAGGCCCTGTCCAGCAACAGGCGGAAACGTTGCGACGAAGCGTCTGCGCAGATTCGTGCACGACTCGGTGAATATCTGTTCGCTCAGACAGAGCTGCATAAATATCCGCCCGCCGGATTCGATCAGGTGATCGTGGCCGCCGACCTGCATCCGCGGATCGTGTCGGAGTGGCAATCGTGGTTGTACGATTCTGAGCGTCGTGGAGAACCGGTGTTCCGCGCGTGGCACGAGTTTCATCGCTTGCCGCCAGAATCTTTTGCGCAGTCGGCCGCGATGGTCACGCAGCGACTGGCGACACTTCCGGCAAGTGAACTCAACCCGTTGGTTGCGGCCGCTTTCACCGCGGCACCGAGTTCGTTCGGTGAAGTTGTTGAACGCTACACCAAGCTATTGACCAAAGCTGATGCTGCGGGAGCGCCGTCGGATGCCGACCAGCAACAGATTCGGCAGGTGTTGTATGGAGCGGGGTCACCGTGTGTGGTTCCGGATGAGCACATTTCAAACGTCGAGCTGTTGTTTCCGTCGGCTGTCGTCAACGAACTGTGGACACAGCAAAACGCTGTCGACCGCTGGATTATCGATGCGAAAACTCGCACGCCGTACGCGCTGACGTTGCAGGATCGGGCCGTCGCCGCCAATCCACGTGTGTTTCGGCGTGGGAATCCGGCGACGCCAGGTGCTCCCGTTGATCGCCGGTTTCTGTCACTGCTGGCGGATGAGTCGCCGGTACCGTTCGCAGTCGGCAGCGGTCGACGCGAACTGGCCGACGCCATCATTGATCCGGCGAATCCACTGACCGCACGGGTTATCGTGAACCGTGTTTGGATGCATTTGTTCGGTCAGGGGCTGGTGTTGACTCCCAGCGACTTTGGGTTGCGAGCGGAGCAGCCTTCTCATCCCGAGTTATTGGACTGGCTGGCGGCCTGGCTGGTTGAGCATGACTGGAGTATTAAGAAGCTGCAACGACTGATTCTGGCGTCTGCCGTTTACCAACAGGCAGTCGAGGGGCGTGATGCAGACACGATTGCCAGAGCTCAGCGGATTGACCCTGCCAATCGGCTGTTGTGGCACATGACACCACATCGGCTGACGTTCGAAGAGTTTCGGGATTCACTTTTGCAGGCGTCGGGCGAGCTCGACAGCGAAATGGCGGGCAAGCCGTTTGATCTGTTTAAGGATAACAGTCATCGCCGTTCTATCTACGGATTGATCGACCGCCAGTTTCTGCCGGGAACGTTACGGACGTTCGATTTCGCCAGCCCGGAGCTCCACGTCGCCAATCGGACGGAAACGACGGTTCCGCAACAGGCGTTGTTTCTGATGAATCATCAAATGGTGCTGAAACAGGCCAGAGTGCTGGTGGAAGCAGCGACGCTGCCTGAGGAACCGGCGCTTCGAGTTCGCCATCTGTTCCAACGGGTGTTGCAGCGAGACCCGACCGCAGCAGAGACCGTCGAAGCGATGGAACTTGTTGCACTGGCTGACGAAGTCTCTTCTGAAATGGCCCCGTTGACCGCTGCGGACTGGAGCTACGGCTATGGGGAAGTGGATGAAACCACGAACGCAGTTGTCAACTTCAAAGCCGCGCCGCATTTTACCGGGACCGCGTGGCAAGGCGGACCGAACTGGCCAGACGCAACTCTCGGATGGGTGAATCTGACGGCTGTCGGAGGTCATCCGGGGAATACTCGCCAGCACGCCTGTGTGCGCCGCTGGACGGCTCCGCGAAAGATGACCGTCAGTCTGACTTCGAAGCTGGTTCACGAACCTGCGGCAGGCGACGGAATTCGCGCGTTCGTGCTGGCGGCACGGGGGCAGCAATTGCACGCGGCGAAAGCTCATCAACAAACGATCAATCTGGATACCGCATCGCTGGATGTTGAAGAAGGTGACGTCGTCGATTTCGTTGTCGATATTGACAACGTGCTCAACAGCGATCAGTTTCTATGGAAGATCGCGATCGCAGACGTTGACCAGCAGGTCGCGGATCGATCTCACTGGGATTCTGATACCGATTTTCCTGGCGACGCTACGATGCAGCTGTCGCCGTGGGAACAGTTGGCTCACGTGTTGTTGTGCACTAACGAATTCATGTTTGTCGATTAACGAATCGTGCTGAAACGGAAAACCGTTTTTAAAATCTTCCTTATGCAACATTTTACATCGCAAGACTCTGAGTTCTCCCGCCGATCAATGCTGCACCGATCCGGTCTGGGTATCGGCGCGCTGGGGCTGGCGGATTTGTTGTCCGATCGACGATCAGTGGCTGCTGAGAATCGGCCGGTCGCGCGATCGCTGAGTCCACAGGCGCCGCACTATCTTCCGCGCGCCAAACGTGTGATCCACTTCTTCCTGAATGGCGGTCCGTCGCACGTCGATACGTTCGATCACAAGCCTGCTCTGGCGCGCTTTGCGGGGCGAACAGTTTCCGACAACCCTGCGACGGAGCGAAAAACCGGGGCCGCCCTGCCCTCGCCGTTCCGCTTTCGCAGGTACGGGGAATCCGGTATCGAAGTCAGCGATCTGTTTTCCCGGACTGCTCAGCATATGGACGACATCGCCGTGATTCGTTCGATGTACGCTGAAGTACCGAACCATGAACCTTCCCTGATGCTCATGAATTGCGGTGATTCCGTGCAGACGCGTCCCAGCTTCGGTGCATGGACGTTGTACGGACTGGGAACAGAAAATCAGAACCTGCCAGGCTTTGTCGCGATGTGCCCGGGCGGCTTGCCAATCAAAGATACTGAGAACTGGCAGGCCGGATTTCTGCCAGGATCTCTGCAGGGGACGTATGTAGACACACAGCACAAGGAGCTGAGTCGACTGATCGAGAACATCGAACATCCGCAGGTGTCCACGATCGATCAGCGACGCCAGATGGATCTGCTGGCGCGATGGAACGCGCGACATCTTGAGACTCGCCCGGACAATCGCCTGGAAGCTCGCATACAGTCGTACGAACTGGCATTTCGAATGCAGCAGGATGCGGCGGAAGCATTCGACCTGTCGCGCGAACCGAAGCACGTTCAGGAGCAATATGGCGAAGGTGTACATGGACGGCAGACGCTGATCGCTCGGCGACTGCTGGAACGCGGTGTGCGATTTGTTCAGCTCTGGCACGGTGCCGGACAGCCATGGGACAACCACAGCAACATCAAAGAGGAACATCAGAAGCTGGCGAATCAGATTGACCAGCCGATCGCGGCGCTGCTGTCGGATTTAAAGCAACGCGGAATGCTGGAAGACACGCTGGTTCTGTTTGGCGGAGAATTCGGCCGTACGCCGACGGTGGAACTTGCTGGCGATGGAAAGCCGATCAACGGTCGCGATCATAATCACTGGGGATTTAGTGTGTGGCTGGCCGGTGGTGGAATCAAAGGCGGTACCGTTTACGGTGCAACGGATGAAATCGGTTTTAAGGCGGCCGAGAACCCGACCAGCGTTCATGACCTGCATGCGACGATGTTACACGCGATGGGACTGAACCACGAAGATCTGACGTATCGTTATGCTGGCCGAGACTTTCGCTTGACGGATGTGCACGGCAAGGTGATTCAGGATATTCTGGCTTAGTATCGTCGTGTCGGCGGCATCCTGCCACCGGATTCCGAGATTAAGATGCCGTGATCATGACCTACTTAAGCGTCGCGGTCAGCAGGTTATGCGTCATCTGTTGCACGCGTGCATCGGGTCCGTGGGGGCGACTGAAGTGTGACCAGGGAATGATGTGGCCCGGTGGACTGGCCAGCCCCTGTGCCCAGAAAATTGTGGAGGCGTTGAAGATGAGATTGTCTTTGGGGCCGGCAAAGATCACGGCTTCGTAACGGCCTTCCCGCGTTCCGCCAGACCATATCGGACCCGCGGCAAGCACTTCCAGTCCCGTCTGATTCGGATCCGATTCGCCGTGGTGTTCCCAGCCGACGAGTCCGGGAATGCTGTCGCCGTTTTTCATTCCGGTGTCTTTAAACAACCAGTGCTCGGGATTAACGCAAGTCCAGTCGCCGCCACCGTTGAACGGCACAACACTGCGGACTCCCATGATACGGCGTTCATCCGGGCCAGTTGCCTTTAGTCCCGCGAAGAGTGCGGAATACGATTCCATCTCGTCCACTCGCAACTCGCCGAAGCAACCCTGACGCGAAATAACGCGACCGTCCTGGCCGGTCGATGATGGCGCGAACGGCGAGTCGATGAACACCGAATTCCCGCAGAACCACAATAGGTTGGTGCCAGCGTTCATCGCCGATTCGATCGCACGGTATTGAGTCTGATCCCAATATTCGTCATGTCCAACGCTGATGAATGATCGGCACCGCTGCACGAAGTTTTCGTGGCACGTATCTAGATTGGAACCGTAAGTGACGTCGTATCCGTGCTGTTCCAGCCAGTAGGCCAGTGGGAATTCCCATAACAGAAATTCGCCTGAGCCGATCGATAGCGGATGTTCGAAAATCTGCGTGTATTGCCCGTATGGTCGATCAAAACTTACGGCAACTCCTGGTGCGTGTGCTCCTTCGGGATGCGTATAGAGTGATTCGTTAGCGGGCCAGCGGTTGTAGGCCTGCCACGTGTTGTCGCTGCATTGAAACAGAAAATCTGCTTTGCGATCATCGCGCACGATGAAGATCACGTAGCTCTGCCAATACGGTTCGTGTTCCGAATCCGGGATCGTGGTGAGTTTGCCGAGATAAACGCCGCTGATCCAATCGGCGGGAATTGTGATCTCAACGCTCGGCGACCATTGGCATTCTCGCAATCGCCCCGGCAGCGGTCCTATGTCAGGAACCGGTTGCACGGTTCCCTGCAACGGACCATACGAGCCTTTATGACACGCACCTGTGCCGCCATAGAATCCCATGCGATAGATGTCGAGTGTAAATGGCAGTGCCGGTTGCGTGCTGGCGAAGACCCGCAGTGTTTCACCGGCGGCGATTGATTGGTGCGAGCAGTAGCCTTCGATCAGCGACGTCCGAAACTTGCTTTCGTTCGGTCGCACGCGCGTGAGCTGCCAGTCGGTCGTTCCTGGTCGCTTATTCTCTGTGACGATGAGGGTTGGGGACTCTGTGCCTTGTTCGTCCTCCTTGGCTTCGATAGAAGCGTTGTCGTGCGCAAAAGCGGCTGAGGTCACAGCGACGGCTGCGGTGGACTTCAGCAGAGTGCGGCGGTCGAGGCGACCTTCGGGTTTCTGATTGGAGTTGCGATCCGGGTCCATCGTGTTGCCTGTCGATGATTAGAGAACGTGTCGGTGACGTCTTATCAGGCACGATTAAACACGACAGGCTCTGCGATGTCACGCATACGCAGGTTTGGAATGGCCGGGCAAGCTACGAATGGATGCCGGCGCTGGTAGCGCAAGTCGTCAAGAAGGAGTCCGACGGAACTGAGGATAAGCCCGTTCTTTCCGCAATGAGGTGTTGGAGATGATTTTCGGAGTTGGCTTCCGTTAGGATTTGCCGAAAAGGACGACGCCTTACCCACACACAGTTCAAAGTCGGCAGCAAGATGTCATCTCAGAATCCGACCATTGTCACGAGTGCTGATCTGAAATTTCCCACGCGCCCCGTTGATGGACACAAGGGGACGTTCGGTCGTGTGCTGGCGATTGGTGGTTCGCTGGGTATGAGCGGTTCGATTTGTTTGACGGCAACGGCGGCTCTGCGAGGTGGTGCGGGTTTGGTGACGGCTGCCGTTCCGGCTTCCGTTCAGGCGATCGTGGCGGGTTTTGAGCCGTCTTATATGACCGTTGCGTTGGCGTGTGATCAGCACGGGCAGATTGGTGATGAGTCGGTTGAGGTGGTTCGGGAGATCGTCGCGGGGCAGTCAGCGATCGCGATCGGCCCTGGGCTTGGGCAATCTACGGCGGCTGCAGATCTGCTGCTGAGTGTACTAAAAGAAGCACCCTGCCCTGTGGTGCTCGACGCGGACGCGCTGAATCTGGCGGCGGAATTCCAGATATTCCATCGCTCGGAACTGGTTGGAGATTGGGTGATCACTCCTCACCCCGGCGAATTTGCTCGTCTGACGGGATTGTCCAGCACCGTCATCAACCAGCAGCGGGAAACGGTTGCCATGGAATTCGCCGCCTCACACGGCATTTGCGTGGTTCTGAAAGGCGCCGGGACAGTCGTGACGGACGGCCAGCGGTTGTACGTCAACACCTCGGGAAACTCCGGAATGGCGACGGGCGGCAGCGGTGATGTGCTGACGGGGCTGATATCTGCGCTGATCGCTCAGGGGATCAGCGTGTTCGATGCAGCGGCGATCGGCGTGTATTTGCATGGCATTGCGGGCGACATTGCGGCAGAACGGCACTCGCAGCCAGGTCTGATTGCTTCGGATTTGGTGTGCTGCATTGGTGACGCATGGTTGCGGTTTCTGCATAATCCGAGCGTTTGATCGGATCCGAGCATCGCACGATCCTTCCGTCAATCTGGCTCATACTCATCGCCATCGTTGACAATTATCGTGCAAAACAGCTAGCATCGACGATCCGTTCCAGGTGTTAGACCCGTTTTGTTGAGCAGTTTTCCGTTACTCACAGAATCTGGTCATTTACCATTTCCTATCTGTGCCATAAGGGCAAGTCATGTCAACCAGTGTTCCGGATCGCAAATCGCGCCGTGTGGCTGGGAAGATTCCCGTGATGCGGGAAACCGCGTACGAGATGGCAACGTCTGCTCAGATCGCTCTGGCCTTCGGTTTGGCTGCATTTTCCGCGCTGTTGATTGCCATTTGGCTCAGTAATTTGTTGCCGGAAATTGAGAGTCTGGAAGTTGTCATGACGACCGGCGATGGAGGCTTCGAGGACGGCGATCCTGACGAAAGTCTGGATGTGGAATCCATCGAGGATCCAACAGACGATCCGTCGGTGTCAAACGACCAGGACGTTGTACAGTTAGAAGAAATCACCGAGCAGGTGATTACGCTGTCCGAAAACGCGTCGCAGCTGACTTCACCGACCGACTACGCCGATCCCAACGCTGGCGGAAATCCAGGGAGTGCGGAGGGTACCGGTGGACGCCCGTTGGGAACTGGTGGCAAAGGCAACGGCGGCACCAAGCGTGAACAGCGATGGATTGTTGAGTTTGCTGATAAAGGCGACCTGAAGTCGTATGCCCGGCAGCTGGATTTCTTCAAGATCGAGCTGGGCTGTGCGTTTCGGGATGGGCGAATTTACTACGTCAAAAATATGGGCACATCGCCAGTCGTTCGAGAGGCGAAACTGAACAGTGATGACAAACGATTGTACATGAACTGGCAGGGAGGCAGCGATCGCATGAAAGCCGACCTTGATCTGCTGGCGCAGGCAAAAGTTCCGGATCCCGCCAGTGGAACGGTGCTGCATTTTTATGATCCGGCAACAGAACAAACCATGGCCACAGTGGAAAAGGCGTATTCCGGAAAACCAATCGAACAAATTCGGCGAACTTACTTTCAGGTTCGCAGAGCGGGGGCTGGCTACGAATTTTTCGTGACTGACCAAAAGCTGCGATAATCTGATTCGTCAGCGTTTCACCATAACAACACACTTACAATCTATTTCATCATTGATTCTGTCAGGGTCTCTGAGGGACCACTGGTCCGGGAAAGTCTTATGCAACCATTGGGCGATTTTTATTCAGACAGCGTCACCACGACGTTTGCTCAGGCGATCGACATTGGGCCGATCTTGGATTGGTTCGGTAACGGCATCTATGCAGCCATGGCAGCGGCAGCGATCTATGGGCTGTACTGCATCGTTGTTCTGATTCGGCGTGTGAAACAGAAAAGCTTTCCCGGTCGCGAATCGGCCAATGCGTTTCTGGATGAGATCGCTGAGATGCTGGAGAAGAATGACTTCGAAGGCATCACGGACGCCTGCGATTCTCCCGAACTGTGGGCGCGAGCGGTTCCGCAGATGGTGACCGTGGCGGTTGAGAATCGAGCCAAGCCGATTAAGAAGATCAAGCAGGTTGTCGGTGAGTTCTTTTCTCGAGAGATCCTTGGTGAGTTCGATGTTCGCACCGGCTGGGTGAACACCATCGTCAAGTCGGCTCCGATGTTGGGATTGCTGGGAACGGTGACCGGTATGATCGCGGCCTTTAAGCAGATCGCGGGCAGCGGTGCAGAGGGTGTGAAACCGGCCGCTCTGGCCGATGACATTAGTTTCGCTTTGTGGACCACAGCGGCCGGGCTGGCGATTGCAATTCCACTGGTGATTCTGGGAGCCATGGTGCAATCTCGCATCACAAGACTGCAGGATTCTGTTCAGGAGCATCTGGGTACGTTCTTTGACGACCTGGAAGCCGCTCAAGTAAAAAGCGAGGAGTAGAAGCTGTGTTCGACAGTGGCGGAATTGGAAAAAAACGCAAGGTGGAAGAAGTCGACCTGGACATTACGCCCATGATCGACGTCACCTTTCTGTTGTTGATTTTCTTCATGGTGACCTCCACCATGCAGGCGACGCCAGACAAAGACATTCCACCGTCGCAAAGTGGAATCAACGCGGTGGTGGATGGCATCGTGGATGTGACGATCAGGGCTTCTGCAATCTCTGATGGTGATGTCGAACTCAATAATCGCCCGGTTTCTCTGGAACAGCTGCGCGCGGATTTGATGCTGAAGAGCCAGGACGGAAAATTCAAAGTTGTGCTGTACGTTGAGCGAGACGTGAAAAGCGGGACGGTCGGTGAGGTGGAAGGTGTGATCGGCGAAGTTGCGAAAGAGGCCGAAGTGGAAATCGACATGGCGTTTGCAGTTCGCGACAGGTAGTTGTTTTCAGTTAGTGGCAAAACAAGATGAGTGATTTGGTCGACAAGACATTGGGCGAATTTCGCATGCTGAGGCTACTCGGCAGTGGCGGCATGGCCGATGTGTATCTTGCTGAACAGACCTCGTTACAACGCCATGTTGCCGTGAAGGTCATGAAGCCGTCGTTGATTGCAACTTCCGGCGAAGTCATGCTGGCTCGCTTCAAACAGGAAGCGATGATGGCCGCTGGCCTGAATCACCCGAACATTGTTCAGGTCTACACAGTTGGCGAAGAGGATGGCTATCACTATATCGCTCAGGAATTTGTCAAAGGTAAGGATCTTGCCAGCATTATCAAGAGCAAGGGTGTACCGGATATTGGATCGTCACTGCATGTGATCCGACAGGTGACATCGGCACTCAAAGCGGCGGGCGATGCCGGAATTGTTCATCGGGATATTAAACCGGAGAATATTCTGGTCACGCAAACCGGCGAAGTAAAAGTCGCTGACTTCGGTTTGGCCCAGCTGCACGATAACCCCGAATCCGGCGGCATCACGCGCGAGGGCATGACGCTGGGAACGCCGTTGTACATGAGCCCGGAACAGGTCAGTGGGAAAGAACTGGATCCTCGGTCGGACGTGTACTCCTTTGGTGTGACGTGCTATCAACTGTTGTGCGGAAAGACTCCGTTCACTGGTACGAGTGCTATGGGCATCGCAGTTCAGCATCTGAACGCGACGCCACCGCCGTTGAAGAGTCAGAATCCCAAACTGCCTGATGTGATCTGTCGGATGGTACATCGAATGATGGCCAAACGACGATCGTTGAGATATCAGTCGGCTGCCGATGTTTCCAGTGACCTGAAGAAGTTGATTTCCGCATACAAACAGGGACGCAGTCTGGATTTGATCAAACTTCCAATTCTGGAAGAACTGGACGCGCAATCAAAAGTGACACGTGAAGGTCAGGACAGCGAAGCAGCCCCTCCAACTCGAAAACCCGCACCAGCCTCTGATCGTGGTGGCTTTGCAATCTCTTCGAATGCACCAGTCGGTGCCACGATGGAATTCGAAAGTCGGTCGGTTGGGAAAAAACCAGCCGCTTCCGGAAAACCTGGCAAGGCCTCGAAGGCTGCAAGAGGCAGGTCTGCCAGTGGCAAGACCCCGATGGTTCGCGTCAGTCTGCCTTCGTGGGAAGAAGACGACGAAGAAGACTTCGTGCTGGGGCGTGAGGCACCGAATTTCGAAGAAATGGACCTGACACCGATGGTGGACGTGACATTTCTTCTGCTGATTTTCTTTATGATTACGGCGGCGTTTAACCTGCAGAAAAGCATGGCCTCGCCACCTGCGTCGTCTGACGATGCAGCGGCTGTTTCGGTTCCGAAACCCCAGGAGCCTGGTGTGCAGGCGGTTATCGATCCAGATAACAGGATCTATATTGATGACGATGAAGCGACATCGTTTGAGCACATGCTGAGTTTACTGAAGGCGGCCAGATCCGGTGTGGAGAGCCCGGAGCTGTCGTTGAAAATCGATCCCGAATCAATTCATGAAAAACGGATCAATGTTGCGGATGCGGCTACACAGGCGGGCTTCATAAAGATCAATTCCAAGATTGCTGATGTGGACTAATAAATTCCGGTCATCTTCATGGATCGTATGAACTGGCTGGCGACTGAGTGATAAACAGATTGTTCTCTAGACCAAAGATTGGGTGTCAGAGTGCCGAGGGAAGAAGATTACGATGACTTCGAGGACGACGACGAATACGAAGATGTCGAGGAACTTGACGACGAGGTCGAAGACGTTGACGAGGTCGACGAAGTCGAGAGCGTTGCTGAAGTCGAGGAAATGGTCGACAAAGGCCGCCGTCAGCTGCGACGTGGTCGGCTGTCTGAATTCAGCGACAAGCTGACCGGTGGTGCTGCTCGTCCTGGCGAAGAAGACGTCAAGCGATCCCCATTTGTGATGGCGATGGCCGGCGCGATCATTGCGCTGGCGCTGATCGCGATGATCTTTAGCTTCATGATCCTGACGGCCAGTGAGGAACGCGCGTTTCTGGCTGCGAAGGAGAAACTGGACGAAGAGAGTTACAAGGAGGCGGAGAACAAGTTTGACAAGTTCCTGAAGAACTACTCCAAAGGTGACTACGCCGAAGAGGCCCGGATTCTTTTTCACACTGCGAGAATCAAACAGTACACTACGTTGGAGAGATGGTCGGAAGCCGATGTTGAAAACGGCTTAAAAGAGTTGAATAGTTTCGTCTCCAATTGCCGTGACTTTGAGCAATTTGCGGAACATCGCGAGAACGTGTTTCGAGATGCTGTCGACATCGCACGTGCTGGTGCCTGGGTTGCCAAAATAAAGCGGATCGAAAAACCACTCAAGGACAGCGAAGCAGCTTTCAAACTGATGGGGCAATTTGCCGGAGCCGACGGGATTCCGATTTCCATTGATGACGAAATTCGTGTCGAGCAAAATAAGGCGGCCGCCGCGATTCTGAAGCAGAACGTGCTCACGGAGGCGATGGCTGAAATCAACGGGCATCTGGAAAAGGGCGACACATTTGCCGCGTTGGAATCACGTCAGGCGCTGCTTGACCGCTACAAAGTGCTGAACGATGACGCGGATGTTGGCAAGATTCTGGGTAGTATTCTGGTGCGTGAAAAAGAGCTGGCGACGAGTTCCGACGTTGGCAAAGACGCAACCACGGAAGACCTGGAGACGTCCGGAAATCTCGCAGCCACCCTGACTCTGCGAACGCAGATTAACTCGGAACTGGTCTCGGAAGGCCGCTTCGCATTCGCAATGGGGCTGGAAAGCTGTTTCGGCATTGATGCAGACACTGGAACGCCGTTGTGGAAGCGAAAGGTCGGTGGCAATCCTCCATTCGCGCCGATGATTGTAAATGCTTCTGTGCCAGCTTTGCTTGTGTTTCACACGGGCACCAGCGAGCTTCTGCTGTTGTCGCAGAAGGATGGGGCCATTATCTGGAGGCAGAGTATTCCTGGCAGACCATCCGGGCCGCCTCTGGTTTTCGAACAACAGATTTATCTGACCACAACCGCTGGCGAAATCTGGCGGCTGTCGGTTGATAACGGCCGTGCGATTTCGAAAGTGAAGTTCAATCAGCCAGTAATCGGACCGCCAGCCGTGACACGTGACCGCAAGTTCATGGTGGTTCCAGGCGATCAGTCGGTGGTGTATACCCTGACCATAAACCCACTGGAATGCGTTGCTGTCAGCTATATCGAACATCGATTGGGCAGTGTTGAAGCACCTGTTCTGACGATGGGAAATGTGTTGTTGATGTGTGACAACGACGTCGCGGAAAAATCCCGATTGAGGGTGCTGGCTGTCAACGAACAAACAGGTGAGATCACAGTTCGCTACACAGACCGCGATAGTGTTGCGGGGCAGGTTCGTGATGCGTGTTTGCTGCGTGGTACAGAACTGTTCGTACCTTCAACTCCGCAAACTATAACGGCATTCAGCGTAAACGATTCTCCCGACGCAGATCCGCCAATCGCATGGATCGGCAGCAACCAGCCTCCCGATCCGTCGACAACACCCGTGCATTTACACGCAGGTGCGGGCGGTCAGGTGTGGATGGCGAGTAAAGGCTTGTGGAAGTTTCGAGTCAGAACGAACGCGTTGGAGCTGGAGCCGGAGTCCGCGGCGCAGGGACTACACCTTCAGCCCATCCAGGCGCTTGATCAGAAGCGGATCTACGTTACAACGAATGAACCATATTCGTCGTCGGTGTTCTTCACGCTGGTCGATCCGGAAAAAATGTCCGGTCAATGGCGAACCGTCGTCGGGACCAACATCGTCGCTGCCGGGCCGTCAGAACAGGGCGACCAGATGTTGTTGGTTGGCGACTTTGGAGTTCTGTTCCGCGTGCCAGTCAGTCAGATTCGGGAGGGTGGCTTTATTCTGGATGGTAAAACCAGTTACCAGTTGCCTGAAAAGTTGCGAGACCAGGTGGGTGGAATCGCGGTGAAAGATGGTCGAGTGGCGGCGTATTGTCGTGGAGAAGATCCGCGAATGTGGACGTTCACGCAAAGCGGACAGCTGGAACGGATGTGGCCGCTTCCGGATGAGCCGGAGTTAGCACCGGTGTCGTTAAGCAATGCTGTCGTGTTCGCAATGCCAGGTCGACTGCATTGTTCCGGCGTCAAAAACGTAGACGACTATCAGGCAGCTCAGGGGATCGGCGAAAAAACAACCTGGAAGAATCTCACGGCGATCAGTGACAATCAGGTGCTGGCAATTAACTCGCAGAATGAAGCTGTGCGCGTTGAGTTTCGGCCATCTCCACGGCCGCATTTGTTCCATGTCAGTACGACTCGTTTGCCGGATGCGATTGAACTGCAACCGACCGCCGATCGTGATTTCCTGGTCGCCGTCACAGCAGAAGGTAATCTGCAGGTGATGTCTGCTGCAACGCTTGAAATTCTTGGACAGACACCGCTTGGTGGTCAGCCCAATAAGCCTGCGTCGATCGCTGGTGAGCGTATTTTCGTCGACGTGGCTCGCCAGGAGCTGCGTGTGTTTGAACGTAACGCATCGCTGAAGCAGACGGGAACGCTGAAACTTGATGGGAAATTTCTTGTGGGACCGCCGATTCCCGTTCGCGACGGTGGATTCGTTATTTGCCTTTCCGACGGACAGGTGATGCTTCTGGATGCTGACGGAAATGCGACAGAAAAAGTGAAGAACCTGGGGCAGGCCGCCAGGACCGGTCCACTGGTCGTTGGTAAATCGCTGATTGTGATCAGCAATGACGGCAGCCTGTACTCTGTGGAAGATATTCAAAATTAACGCCATGAGACACCAACGATTTTCAATCATCTGCCCTGCTCTGTTGCGGCTCACTGTTGTCATTGCAGTTGCCTGGTCTGCTGTAATTGCACAGGCTGACGAGGTCGTGGAACGGGCGCCGTTAACTCCGGCCGACATGGTGACGCCCAGTGCAGAGGATCTTCTGAAAGCAGAAGCTTCAGGCGACATCTACGACTGGGTCTTTACAACAGACGGCCAGGTTCTTGTCACAGAACCGTTTTTCATGCGTCCCGATACGTTGGGGGAAATGGCGAAGGAAAAAGCAGAACTGGACAGCAAGCGGGGCGGGACCGCGGAGGAGCGTACGGCTCGCAATCAGCGTCTCAAGGAGTTACAGAAACTAAAACTCGTACTGCTCGACGACCAATCAGAAGACTACTTGCTGCCGGTTTCGCGGATTGAAAAGATCGTTTCATTCGAAGATCTCATGCTCGATCGCGCCAATACGCTGATGGTGGAGGGAGAAATCGCGACTGCTTATGACCTGCTGCTCAGGGTCGAAGAGATGGTGCCGAACTGGGAGAAAACGGTTCCGCTGCTGGATCGCCTGTTGATCCGAGAAGCGGAGCTCCGGTCTGAAGCGGGTAAACAATATGCGGCGCTGGCCTTACTCGACGAACTTGCTGCACGAAACATTGAGAACGCGGAACTCCCGGACAAGTTCGCGGAGATCGTTGATCCGCTGGTGAAGGCCGCCGTTGCTTCAGAGGATTACCCTGAAGCGCAGTACTTTCTAAATCGTTTGTCGCGGCATTTTCCCAGTCATCCCACGGCGAAACGCTGGCAGGATCAATTCCAGACTCAAATGACAACTCTGTTGTCATCAGCCAATGATCTCAGCAAAGCAGGTAAATCAGCCGAAGCCGCTCGTCAAGCCGTTTTCGCGAATCGGGTCCAGGAGATTACCGGGACACGTCGAGAAATCTATCGTGAAATTGTGTCAAGGTTCCAGACGCTGCGAGTACCGGTACGCAGTTTCGCGAATGGAAAAGTCGTCTCTCCAATCGAATTGGAAGCTGACCGCAGACATGGCCAACTCACATCGGTTCAGCTCTTCGAGCCCTATGCTGCCGACGAACTGACCTACTTCCAATCTTCGTTCTTTGATCTCTGGGATCCGCAGGATCTCGGCCGCGAAGTCGTCTTTTCTATCCGCCAAAGCCGTCCGTATTGGCAGACGCAGGAAGTACTGACGGCAAACCAGATCGCAGACACGCTCAGTGATCAGTTGAACCCGGACCTGCCGACGTTTAATCCTCGCCTGGCGTCGTTTGTCAAGGCGTTTTCCGTTCCGTCACCCACAGAACTTCAAGTCAGCTTTACGCGTGTGCCGCTGAACCTGGAAGCCTTATTTCGGTTTCCCGTCACCAGTATTCCTGAGGGCGCTGATACGGCGGATCATCATGCTCCCCGTGAGCTTCTGTCACGACGCTTCGAACTTGTGGATCAGACGGAAACAACGCGCACGTATCGTCGAACCATTCCGGAACCCACAGACCTGATTCGAACCCAGTACCACATCGCGGAAGTTGTTGAGCAGAAGTTTCCTGACCGGCATGCGGAAATCCAGGCGTTTGTTCGTGGCGAAGTCGACATGCTGCCGCATCTCAGGCCATGGGAAGTCGATATCTTCAAGGCCAGCGGGGATTGGTTTGTGCAGGAATATGTTCTGCCGCAAACCCATGTGCTGGTGTTCAATCCTTTGTCGGAAGGCACCGAGAAT
>CALFOL010000156.1 GCA_937919915.1 uncultured Planctomycetaceae bacterium | reverse complement strand
GTAATCTGGTAGATTGCTATTCTCTGAACCCAATCCATAACTCGCCCACGCTCCGACGGACGGTCGTCCTGGAATCTGATTTCCCGTCAGCATAAATGTCATAGCCGGGGCATGGTTGATGTATTCGGTGTACATCGACTTCACGAAGCACAAGTCATCGGCGACCGATCCGATATGCGGCAGCCATTCACCCACCGTCGCTCCGCTTTCGCCGTACTGACGAAATCGAGCGCGCGGGCCCATGACGATCTGTTTCTGATTTGCCGTCATTGAAGTGAGTCTTTGCCCATTTCGGATCGAATCGGGCAGCAGCGTCCCTTCCAGTTTCGCCAGTCCCGGCTTCCAGTCGAACAGTTCGATCTGCGAAGGACCACCGGACTGTGTCAGATAAATCACGCGCTTCGCCTTTGCGGCGAAATGTGTGCCAATCAGGCGATCGTTCCCGGAAGACGCCGATTCGGCAGCTAGCGCATTCAACGCGATTCCGCCGAGCGCAAAGCCGGTGCCCTGTTCCAGAAAATGGCGACGTGTGGAATGCAGAATGTCGGTTTGCGGATTCATAAGGTTTATCGCGTCTCTTCGTTTCATGTCGCTCCGTCAGGCGACGGCATTCCTGCACTGCACCGCCTCGTGACGGCTCAAGACCTATTCGTGTGTGATCGCTTCATCCAGATTCAGAATCGTTGTGGCCAGCATCACAAATGCCGCCGCTTCGGGGCTCACCTCGCTTTCGAACGGCATCTGCCCGACATTCATGAGCTCGTTGCACATCTCAGGATTCGAACGGTATTCAGCCAGGTGCATCTGAAACTGGTTGCCCAGAATCGCCGCTTCCTGTGGTTGCGGTTTTCGATGCAGGACGCTTTCGAAAAGGTTCTCGATGCGTTCTGCAGGCGACGTCTTCAGTTGTAGCGTTGCATTTGCCAATGCTTTCGCTGCTTCTACAAACGTTTCATCGTTAAGCAGGTTTAATGCCTGCAATGGAGTATTCGTCCGCACGCTGCGGACTTCGCATACACGACGTTTCGAAGCGTCGAACATCCCTGTTGGGCCGACGGAGCGTCGCCAGAATGTGTAGATGCTGCGCCGGTATCGGTCGGTTCCCACGCTGGGTTCGTACCTGAATCTTCCCATTGTGGCATCCAGCCACGCACCTTCCGGCTGAAATGCAAAAACCGGCGGGCCGCCAATGTGATTCGAAAGCAGTCCACTGAATGCCAGGGCGGAATCACGAATCATCCAGCTCGGCAAACGAAACCGAGTCGCTCGAGCAAGCAGCCGGTTGTTCGGGTCGCGTTGTAAGACTTCTTCAGACACGTCAGAGCTTTGTTGATACGTTGCGCTCGTCACAATCAGGCGTTGGATGTGCTTAACGTTCCAGCCCGAATCCATGAATTCCACAGCGAGCCAGTCCAGCAATTCCGGATGAGTTGGCGGTTCGCCCTGCGTCCCGAAATCGCCTGGTGTGCGAACAAGGCCATATCCGAAATACATTTGCCAGTTGCGATTCACGATCACTCGCGCTGTCAGCGGGTTATTGCGACTGACCAGCCAGTCCGCGAGTTCCCGCCGCGTCTTCGGGACTCCACCATCCACCGAAATCGCTTCCGGCGTGGCAGCGTCTACTTCGTCGCCCTTGTTGTTCCACACGCCACGGACGAGAACATGAGTTGTCCGCGGTTTATCACGTTGCTTAAGAACGGTGACACTTTGAGGCTTACCGGCGGAATCGTATTGGCTCTTTCGCTTCTTTGCAGCAACGACACCTGCCTCGGCTTCCTGAAAGCGGTGACAATCTGCAAGGAATTGAGATTCCAGTTTGGCGCGAACATTGTCTCGCAGTTTCTGCGACGCTGCGATCGTTTTGGCAAATTGTTCCAATGGTGTTCGGTCCAAAGACTTAGCTGCCGGACTCGCTTCATCGGTGAATTCCAGTGAGAACTTTTGCAGGTTTGAGTAGCCTCGCAGTGACCGCTGGCGCAGTTCGACCACCAACGATTCATCGTCTGCAAAGACAATGGGCTGTGCAAAGACGAATGCTGCTACCCGCCGTTCTGTGGGCTTTGTTCCAGTCGTCATCCATCCCGTCCTGGGGTCATCGTCAAGAACGGTGTCGATCGGCCCGTAAACGCGACCGCTGTTCACCGCCTGATAGTCCGCTACGGCTTCCGCAATTGCGACATCGCGTTCACGTGTTCCGTCTGATGATCGTAAACGCACTTTTAGGTTGGTGAGAATGACATGCCCATCTTCTGATCTGGCGAGTTTTCCATTTGCAAATTCTGCGGGCAGCACTGTCAGACGCATGCCCGTGATTCGCGGAAGGTCAGGTGCGACAGTAATCAGATAGTCGTCGTGCCTTGGGTCACGGCCCGACACCGAAAGGACTCCATCTGCAGCACTGAGTTCTGTGCCACCAGTTGTCCGCAACAGTTCAGGCGGAAAGGTCTTCCAGGATTGGTGTGTATTCTCCGCGTTCGCGATGTCTGATTTCTGCTGTTCCAGCCAGGTATCAAAATGCTTGAGTTCTGCTCCACGAATCTGCTGCAGCTTTGCTTCAGACTGTTGCAGCCATGCAATACTGTCGTTCAGTCCAGCCTCAACATGTGGTGAGGAGTATTTCAGAAATGGCGCTGCTCCGCCGCCAGCCTTTCCATTTTCATCGATGCTGTTGAAGAAGGCATTCAGCTGATAGTACTCGGTCTGCGAGATCGGATCGTATTTGTGACTGTGGCATTGAGCACACCCAAGCGTTAGTCCCATCCAGACGGTACCGGTCGTGTTGACTCGGTCGAGAACATATTCGACACGAGATTCTTCCGGATCACGTCCGCCTTCCCCGTTGTGCATGTGGTTTCGATGAAAGCACGTCGCGAGGACCTGTTCGGGCGTCGCATCTTCGAAGAGATCTCCGGCAAATTGTTCAATCGTAAACTGATTGAAGGGCATATCGTTGTTGAATGAATCGATCACCCAATCACGCCATGGCCAGTTCTGTCGCGTCGCGTCGGCCTGATAACCGTCGCTGTCGGCATAGCGAGCTGCGTCCAGCCACTCCATCGCCATTCGTTCACCGAAGTGTTTTGATGCGAGCACCTCTTCGACGAGCTGTTGATATGCTTCGGGTGATTCCGTCTCGACGAACTGACGAACTCTGTTCGAAGTCAGTGGCAGTCCTGTTAAGTCAAACGCTAATCGCCTCGCAAGCGTAGCCTTGTTCGCAGCCGGTGACGGCGACAAGCGTTCTGCATCCAGTCGCGCCAGCACAAAGTGGTCGATTGCATTTTGGGGCCATGCTGGACGACTGACGTTTGGCAGCACGGCTTTGATCGGTGTTTCGAACGCCCAGTGCTTCTCCCATTGTGCGCCTTCGCTAACCCAGCGTTTTAGTAACTGAATTTGTTCCGCCTTCAATTGCTTTCCGGAATCATGTGGCGGCATGACTTCATTGAGGTCTGATGACAGGATGCGTCGAATCAATTCACTTTCGCTGATATTTCCCTCAATGATCGCCGATTCCTTTGCCTCCGTTTCCTGATCCAGTCGCAAATCGGCTTCGCGCGTTTCAGGATCCGGCCCGTGACAGTGAAAACACTGATCAGACAGAATCGGGCGAATGTCGCGGTTGAAATCGATGTCTGCGGCCTGTGAATTGATCGCAAGAATCGATGCGGACAACATAAGACTATTGAGTAGTTTTGACTTCGGCTGGTCGCTCATGAACAGTGTTGGATCTACTGACAGACATGGGAATCTCGTATCATACACGCAGAATTTGTAGTCTAAGCCCTACGACACACTGGATCAATCAGCCTTTCACGGCTTTGTCGTTGCCGCTTTCCAACTCTGCGGAGAATGGCGGAGATGACTCACTGTGATACTCGGAAATCAACGAATGCGGACAAACGGACGACATGTCATTGCGGCTCCGGTTACCAAACTGGCAAAAGATCTGGAGCAGACGTTCTTTCGAATCGAAAAAGCGAATTCCTGGCAGGCAGCGGCGGTGAATGGCATCATTGCCGGAGCGGCCGTTGCACTTGTCGCATGGCTGATGACAACTCTGGAAGAAGGCGACCTCTTGCTGTTTGCCTGTTTGGGTTCATCGGCTGCGAGTGTGGTGTTCGCGCCACTGGCGAAGGCGAATAGCCTGCGGACAATCGTCTCGGCCTACGTGATCGCATCGTGCGTTTGCGTCTCGTTGCACGCGGTCCATCAGCACGAATGGTTACCGATTCCTCTTCAGTGTTTCCTTGCCGTTGCGATCCCGATCGCCATCATGCGGCGTACAGACACGATGCATCCAGCAGCTATCGGCAGCGCGTTGGCGTTTATTATCTACGATCGGCCGCCCCAAATGCTGGTGCTGCTGTTGCTCGCCATCGTTGGCCTGCTGACGATCGTTAAGATACTGGCGTACATTTATCTGGAAGAACTTACCTTCAAAAAGTTCAGGAAGGAATTTCGTAGAGACTACTACGGACAGGAAATGCTGGTTACCGTTGGGCCAGAGGCTGACGCGGAGCAACCGGCCGTTGGTGGGCCAATCGAGTAATCGTTTCAATGAACGCTGAGGCCCTGGTGTCTCTCTGGCCACGCAACGCACAGTGCGTTTTGTGGTATGTTGCCTATCCTTCCGTCTGTTGAGCCATCTTCAGATGCAAAACCATGAGGTGTCACATGTCGAATACGCGACGTTGCTTTCTTAAATCTGCGGGTCAGAGTGTTTCAACTTTGGCCGCCGCGTCGTTGATTCGTCCGACCTTCGGATTCGAGCCGCCGCCGGAAAAAGTGAACCTCGGAATTGTCGGCTGTGGTGGGATAATGAATCACCATTTGAAGGGCCTCGTGAGTCGAAAAGAAGCCGTGTCGATCTCCTGGCTCTGCGATGTGGATCCCGGTCAAATGGAAAAGATTTCCGGCCATTTAAGTAGCCATCAAAAAACAGCACCTCAGCGAACTTCTCGGTTTGACGACGTGATCGCAGACAAAAACGTCGACGCGATTGTTATTGCGACGCCGCATCACTGGCACGCACCGATTGCAATTCGAGCGATGCAGGCGGGAAAAGACGTCTACATCGAAAAACCGATCAGCCACGTCTACAGCGAAGGCCACGCCGTCATCAAGGCGGCCCGGAAATACGGTCGGGTCGTGCAACAGGGCAGCCAGATGCGAAACAGCCCTGTCACAGAGCGTGCCGGTCAACTGTTGAAGGACGGGATCATCGGTGACATCAAAATTGCTCGAGCATGGACGGCAGAAACGCGCAGCGTTGTAAAACCGGTGCCCGACAGCCAACCTCCCACGGGCGTCGATTACGACCTGTGGCTCGGGCCTGCCCCGAAGCGTCCGTTCAATAAGCATCGCTTCCATCAAACGTGGCGCATGTTCACCGATTATGCCAACGGAGAAATTGGGGATGATGGTATTCACGACATCGACATGGCCGCGTGGGGGCTCGGTATCGATTCTGCACCGAAGCAGATTACCGCTCGTGGTAGCCGCATGATGCTGCAGGGGCATGCCAGTGACTATCCTGACAATATGAACGTGACCTGGGAATTCCCTGATGGTCGTCTGATGATTTACGAAAACTACCCGTTCACAGCCTACGGCATGCATGGTTTTGACAACGGCAATGTGTTCTACGGCACAGATGGATACATGATTTTCTCTCGGCGAGGTGCGTTCAGCGTTTTCCTGGGACCGAAGTCAAAACCGGGGCCAACGGAAGGCGACGTGCGTGGTGAACGAGGCTACGCGGAACACATGGCTGAGTTTTTAAGTGCCGTACGCAGTCGGAATCTTAATACGAAGGCAAACGCGCTGACCGCGCACCGATCCTGTGCATTGGTACATCTTGCGGAAATTGCATTTCGGACGTCCGGGCGACTGGAATTCGATCCGAAGACGGAAACATTCATCGGTAGTGATGCAGCCAATCGAATGCTTACGAAGGAATATCGTGAGCCTTTTGGTATACCGGATGTCACGTAAATTCACAGATTCTCCGTCTGCCAGGAAGAGCTGCAGGACGCCGTGCTCGATACGCAGATCGAGCATCATCGGGAGGCCGGGCGGTCAGTTCCCGCAGGGCCCTTGTCCCAATGCCAGAATTCCCTGGGCAACGTGGCTGAATCGGGCAGAGGACGATTCAGCCAATAAGAAATATCGTGCTCGATGATTGACCGCCGCGACTGTTGCCAGTCGGTCATCACGTCCGCGAACCAAGCATCATAACGGTGCGCAAGATCGGCGACTAAGTCCGGATTCGCGCTCGCGAGATTGTGGCGTTCGGACGGATCGGTGATGAGGTCAAACAGTCGTGGTTGGGGCTGCTTGTAGTCTGGCACCGGGCCGAGTTCTCGATCGAGTGGCATTTCCCAGTGCGGGTGAACAACGCCGCGAAGATACGATGGGTTGTCACGTGCCGAGTCCTTGCTCATCGTCGCGGGTGCACCGGGCCAGACCAGTTTCCAGCGGCCTCGGCGAATTGCCGCATCGCTGTGAGCGGCGGGGATGTAGCGGTTCTTCTGAAACGGCAACTCGCGAGAATCCAGTTCTGGCTGCTTGTCGCCCAGAAGCAGCGGCATCAGGTCAACACCATCGAAGAGTTCTTTGCTGACTACCGGGCCATTCGTCTGACCGTAAAGCGTTGGCACCCAGTCACAGCCGTGGATTGGCGTTCTAATGACTCGGCCCGGCGGAATGTGCCCCGGCCACGCAATGATCGCAGGCACGCGGATACCCTGTTCGCCAACGTCGCCTTTGTTGCCGGAATAGGTGCCGTGATAGCGGTGAGTCGTGCCGCCTTCGTACCGGCCTAATTGCGAGCCGTTGTCGCTGGTGAAGACGATGATCGTGTTATCCCACTGACCTTCGTCTTTCAGTGTCTGAAACACGCGCGCAAGTCCCGTGTCCATCGCTTCAATCATGGCGTAAATGATCGTCACGTTTTCGTCACCGTCTGAGCCCAGTCGCTGCTGATATTTGGCGATCAATGCTGCAGGAGCCTGCAGCGGATAATGGGGAACATGGTGCGCCAGAAACATCGCGAAGGGTTTTTCACTGGCAGCGTTCGATTGGATGAAACGAATCGCTTCGTCATTCAACGCGTCGGTCAGATAACGTCCGTCATGAGGCACGGCGACGTCGTTGCGAAGCAGATTCCACTTCCAGTAATCCTGCCCGCCGTTCGGAAACCCAAAAAACAAATCAAATCCGCGCTGATGTGGCAGATATTCGCGGCAGTACAGACCGTTATGCCATTTACCAATCAGTGACGTGGCATAGCCTGCACTGCGGAAGTAATCGCCGAAGGTCTTTTCTGACAAAGCAATGCGATCGAGCCCGCGATTGCTGGGCACATCCACCGCTCCTGTGCGGTGATTGAATCGTCCAGTCAGATATCCTGCTCGTGAAGGTGCACACAGCGGGGATGGCGCGTAGTGATCGGTGAACAACACGCCGTCGTTCGCCAGTGAGTTAATTGCCGGAGTGTCGACGTAGGGATTGCCGTAACACTGCAGGTCGCCGATACCCAGGTCATCGGCGATGATAAACAGCACGTTGGGCTGGCGTTCGGAAATCTCAGCAGCGTGGATTTCGGGAATGAAGACGGCCACAAAAAACACACAGAGAGATAAAACGAAACAGTTCGCTGTCATCTTCCCCTGGTGTCTTCTTGTGACCATTCGTGTCTTCCTTTGTAGGCCGGACCGAGTAAACCTCGCCAATGCCGGAGCAGCGCCGCAGCTTAACGCGAACTCATGCTGGCAAGGTTTAAAACGCCGAAGACAGGTTTGCGCTGTTCCGGCACGCTACGGACTTGTTCCGGCCTACTCGTGCTACATGTTAATTTCGTAACCTTTGCGATTTTCCCGAGCCAGGAACGAATTGGCCTGATCGTCACCGATGATTTCTCGCTTTGTTGGATCCCAATTTAGTTCGCGATCCAGACGCATGGCGATATTCGACAGGTGGCAGATTTCCAACATGCGGTTATGTGACCAGACGTCGGAGATCGGTTGCGTGCGAGCGTTCATGCCTTCGATAAAGTTCGCCGTGTGGTTTGCGCTGACCTTGCCGCCGTACACTTCTTCGATGGCTCCGTCCGGCAGTGGATTCTCTTTGAGGTCTTCCACTGGCTTGCCGGTGATTTTGCCTCGATTAACGAAGAATCGGCCTTCTGTGCCTTCGAACATAATGCCATTGTCACCTTCGTTCGTAATCAGCAATTCGACTCCGTTCGGCATGTCAGCGCGAATATTGTATTCCGTCGCGATGTTGTATTGGTCAGCGACCAGCGGGTGACCGTCCTTGTATTCGACCGGGAGTTTGTAATTCAGCGGTGTGATCTTGCTCGGGCCGGTGTCAGTTGCACCGATGGCCCAGCAGGCGATATCAACATGATGGGCTCCCCAGTCGGTCAGCTTGCCGCCGGAATATTCGTGCCAGCTGCGGAAGGCGTAGTGGCAATTGCTGTAGAGCGGAACACCGCCGCCGTAACCTTCTCGCATTTCCGGGAGCGCTCGATAATCAACCTTCGGCGCCGGGCCGAGCCACATGTCCCAGTCAAGTTCTTCAGGAACGGGCGCGACAGGAATTGTGGGCGAAGGACCAAATCCACCGATGCCGCAGGTCACCTTTTTCACGGTGCCGATTCGACCGGCTCGTACGAGAGCAACGGCCTGAATGAAACGATTGTCGCATTCCGATCGCTGCATCGTGCCGACCTGGAAGATTCGGCCGGTCTGCTTCACGATCTTCTCGATCAACTTGCCTTCAGCAATGGTCAGTGTGAGCGGTTTTTCGCAGTAGACATCTTTGCCAGCCAGCATGGCTTCAACCGCGATTTTTGTGTGCCAGTGGTCCGGCGTGGCGATCATCACGGCATCGATATCTTTGCGATCGAGCACCTTGCGATAGTCGCTGTAGCTGTCCGGCTTCTTCTTCTGAGCCTTCTCTGTCTTCTCGACATTGGCCCCCAGCACATTCGCATCGACATCCGCGAGTGCCGCGAAGTCCGCAAACTTGAATGACTTGGAAGTAATCGACCAGCCCTGATTTCGCAGTCCGATTGTGGCAAACACCGGACGGTCGTTTGCGGACGTATAGCCGAACGCGCGGTTTGCCGATGGAGCGAGAACAGTGGCAGCTCCGGCAGCGGCGACGCCCTGCAGGAAACTACGGCGGGTTGTATGGTGAGACTTTGACATCGAACGAAATCCTGTTGAGTGGCGTTGATAATTGGGTGTAGCGAGAGCGAATTCCGCTGGCGCAAAGCTGCGGAGATAACGTTCCAGCTGTAGAACGCCTGATGGTGAAAGGAAGCGCCGTTCACAACACGCGGCCTTCGCACAGCATAACCAGATCCGGGGGGAGAAAAAAGGACGTACCGCTGGAACCTGACAGGCTGAAAGCTCTGCGGTTGAAGACAGAATTCGCATGTGAAATCTTTGATCTGGGCGAATCACCTGGCATTACACCCGCAGAGAAACATCTACAAGTGTAGATAACAGTGTTGGCGTATCGACAAATGTAGATATTCTATTGAGACAACTTCCGATTGCCTGAGGCCCATTTCCATGACTTCCGATTCTCTGCCTGACGCGGAACTTGATGTGCTGAGTTGCCTGTGGAAGCACGGCGAACTGACCGCGCGTGCCGTTCGCGAAAGACTGACCACATCTCGTCCGATGACGCACAGCGCCGTCAGTACTCTGCTGACGCGACTTCTCGAAAAAGGAATGGTGATCCGCAAAAAGCAGGGCCGTTCGTTCGTGTATCGAGCTGTCAATAAAGCACAACGCGCGGGCCGGCGCGTTGTGTCGGACACGCTGAATCGAGTGTTCGGCGGCAATCCAGCGGCGGTTGTCTCGTCGCTGTTTGAAACGCGTCCCCCCACCGCCGATGAATTGGACCAGCTCCAGAATCTCGTCGACCGACTGCGTGCCGAGCAGGATCCTGGCAAAGGAGCAAACTTATGAACTCTGCGATTTCAGCATGGAATACAACGGCGGAATCATGGTGGTCCTGGATCGTATCGGCCGATTGGCAATCCGCGGTCGTTGGCCTGCTGTTGCTTTTCGCCGTGGCGGTTGCTCGGCGCTGGTCATCTCCCGTGCGATACGGACTCCTGCTAATTGCACTTTTAAAATTTGCAATGCCGCCGCTATGGTCTTTGCCAACGGGACTACTGACTCACGTGGTGCCCGCGCAATCGACAGCGACTAGTGAGCTGACAGACGATCAGCTCACTGCATCGGATGCGGATGACGCCGAGTC
>CALFOL010000155.1 GCA_937919915.1 uncultured Planctomycetaceae bacterium | reverse complement strand
TGAACCGACAATTCAACATCCCTATCCCCGAGACGTCCACAAAACGCCGTAAAATACGGCTATGCGCAAAATGGACTGCTACATTTATCAGTGATTCACCAAGTTGCGATGTCGCCACAATCTGATTGCGGTTGAGTTGGATTTTCTCCCAAAATTTATCACTTCCGCACGCGTGAACCCACGAACCGCTGCCGGTCCATCTGCAGAATCTCGCCCCTTCGCGCGGGAATTCTGCCAAAATGCTCGACATCCGATTAAGCCGACGCAGGCGCTTCTACACGGTTGTTAGACCCGGTTCTGCACGAAACAATACATCTATGAGCAAACGCACCTACGGCATCGACCGACGAAGTTTTCTTCACTATATGGCGACTGTTTCTGCCATTCCCGCTATCGCACAGCGCGTCCAAGGGCAGGTGACGACGTCTCCAAGGTTTGGCGACAACCCATTCACATTGGGAGTGGCATCGGGGGATCCGGAACCAGATGGCGTCGTGATTTGGACTCGGCTGGCGCTCAAGCCGGTTGACGGCGGAGGCATGGCGAATGAACCGATTGCCGTGCAGTGGGAAGTGGCCACCGACGAAGTGTTCGCCAACGTTGTGCAGAAAGGTTCGGCGCTAGCGATGCCGCAACTGGGGCATTCGGTGCATGTGGAAGTCGACGGACTTCAGCCGCATCGGTGGTATTTCTATCGATTCCATGCGGGCGATGAAGTCAGCTCAGTGGGCCGAACACGAACCGCTCCGGCATTCGATGCGATGCCGGACCGTCTGAAGTTTGCATTCACGTCGTGTCAGCATTACGAGACCGGATATTTCAACGGGTATCCGCACATGCAGAAAGACGACCTCGACCTGGTTGTCCATCTGGGTGACTACATCTACGAATACAAAGGCATCGACAACCGATCTCGCAAGCATCTGGGCAACGAAATCGTGAGCCTCGAGAACTATCGCCAGCGGTACGCTCAGTATCGTCTCGACCCGATGCTTCAGGAAGCACACCGACTGTTCCCGTGGCTTGTTACGTGGGACGATCACGAATTCGACAACAACTGTGCGAACCTGGTTTCCGAAGAAGACGGTGTCTCGCCGGAAGAATTTCTCGCGCGGCGAATGAATGCGTACCAGGCGTACTACGAATTCATGCCGCTGCGACGTCGTTCATTTCCGCAGGGGCCGAACATGACCCTGTATCGAGACTGCCGGTACGGTCGACTGGCGAACTTCTGTGTGCTGGATACGCGTCAGTACCGCACCGATCAGCCAAACGGAGACGGCCAGAAACCGATGAACGACAAAGCACTCAACCCACAGGCCACGATGCTGGGGGCGAAGCAGGAACACTGGCTGATGTCGAACCTTGTGCGATCAACAGCCACCTGGAATGTGTTGGCTCAGCAGGTCATGATGGCGCCGTTGAATCGTGGCGACGGTCAGGACAAACGTTACAGCATGGATCAGTGGCCGGGGTACGAAGTCAGCCGGCGGCGATTGCTGAAGTTCTTCCACGAGCGAAAGATTCCGAACCCCGTCGTGCTGACCGGCGATATTCACGTCAACTGGGTGAACGATCTGCGACTGAATTTTCAAGACGACAAATCGCCTCTGGTCGGAACGGAATTCGTCGGCACTGCAATGACATCGGGCGGCAACGGAGGCAACGTGATTGCCGAATACGAACGCGCCGCCCAGCAGAACGATTTCGTCAAGTGGTATAACTCGAACCGAGGCTACGTGGCCTGCGAAGTGACTCCGGAAACGTGGACGTCGTATTTCCGCTGTACGCCGTTCGTCGACAAACCGAATTCGCCGATCGAAACGAAGGGGACTTTCGTCGTCGAAGCCGGTCGACCTGGGGCACACTCAGCGTAAGTCGGCGGGAACGCGTCGCTGATCAGACACTCTTACCGGCGTAGGCACTTTTACTGAAAACTGGACGACCATATGGCTCGACTTTGCATCATTCTCGGAGCGCTACTGGCTGCCACGCCAGTGTTTGCGAAGACGATTCGCGTTCCGGCAGACTCATCCACGATTCAGGCAGCAATCGACTCGGCGGACAAAGGCGATGTCGTCCTTGTTGCTGCGGGTACTTACCGCGAACGAATCACTTTGAGGTCCGACGTGACCTTGAAGAGTGTTGGTGACGATTCCAAAGGAAAGTCGGGGCTCGCTCGGGCGGAAGCCACCGTCATCGACGCAGCGATTAAGGGTGAAGAACCGAACAACGCGAAAAACGGAAAGCCCGGAGTTTCGATGGCGAGCGGATCGGTGCTCGATGGGTTCACGATTACCGGAGTCGGCCAGTACGACGACGAACTGTGGAAGAAGCACCAGGCAACGCAGGGCAACGAACAACCTCACGAACACATCGGTGCGGCCGGAACGCCAGGCGTCGCGATTTTTGGTGTTGATTGCGAAGTCCGGAACAATATCGTTCACCATATCGGCTACACCGGGATCGCGATCACGGGAGTCAAAGGGCGACTCTGTTCTCCGATCGTTAAGCGTAATACGTGCTACCGAAACATGGGCGGTGGGATCGGCTCAATGAAGGGCTCAACAGCCACTATTCGCGGGAATACCTGCTTCGAGAATTTCTACGCGGGCATTGGTAACGACGGGGCTAGTCCGCTGATCGTTGATAACACGTGTTTCCAGAACATCCGCGCGGGGATCGGTATTAGCGAAGATTCGTGCTCAATCGTTCGCGGCAATCGCTGCTACAAGAACCGGCGGGCGGGCATTGGAGTGCGATCCGGCTCGGCGACTCGGCCTGTGATCGAAGATAACGACTGCTACCAAAACGACATGGCCGGCATCGGGGCCGAAGACCATGCCGCGCCTGTTATCTCAAAGAATCGTTGCTACGAAAACAAGCTCGCAGGGATCGGCGTCCGCGAACACGCGACACCGACAATCATCGGAAACGAGTGTTATAGGAACGGCACAGTCGGCATCGGACAGGAAAGCAATGCAGCTACAACGCTGATTCGCAACCACTGCCACGACAACCTTGCCGCAGGCATCGGGTTTGCTGAGTGTGAGAACGGTCGTTCGACGCTAATTGAAAATCGAGTCATCAATAATGCCAAAGTCGCCATCGGCATTCAGTCCGGGTGGATGGTCACCGCAACGAAGAATGAACTTTCGCGCGAAGGTGGAATGCCACCAATCGTGATGATCTTTGCTGGAGCCAAAGCCAACTTCGTGCAGAACACGATTCGAGGCGAAGGCGTTGCCGGCATCCGCGTTGCGGGCGAACTTACCGCAACGGACAATACGCTCACTTGCGCAAAGCCACAAAAAGGTGGGCCGCCATCGTTCGGCGTCTGGGTGCTGGACGGGGCGAAAGTCAGGCTGTCGGGCAACTCGTTTGACGGTTGGCGATTGGATCACTCAGAATCAGACATCCCATGAAAAGGCACAAGCGTTTTCGTCCGGCACCGTTTAGACTTGTCGTTTGTCTACCCGAGAATAATTACCCGCGCAGCTTTGTGCGTTTAAGGAATTGAGTTTCACGTGAGCGTTGCTGGCAGTTTCAGAGTTTGCACATCGGTATTCGGATGCCTTGTCGTTGCCATCGCACTATGGCCTGTGACTGCATTGGCGAAAGAGAACCAAGCGGACACTCGGCTTCAGAAGGTTCTTGTGCAGCACTGCAGCGACTGCCATTCGGCTGACGTTCAGGAAGGCAGTGTTCGGCTCGACAACTTTGCATCGGTCGGTTCGGCTCGCAAAGAGAGTCTGCTGAATCGAATTGAAGAGCAGGTTTTTCTCGGCCAGATGCCACCGCGTGATGCCGGCGAGTTTTCGATGGAACGGCAGAGCGAACTATTGTCACTTATTCAGGCCAACTTTGCTGATCTCGGAACGACGTCGTTGTTTCGCGAGAAGATCAAGTCGCCTGGCTACGGGAATTACATCAATCACAGCCGACTGTTCAGCGGCGAAATCAAAGCCAAAGCATTTTCTCCCGCGAGACTTTGGCGGACAAGTCCATACGTTTTCGACAGCGTCAAATCCGATTTCGGAGCCGATCCGAAGCACCTTCGCCAACCGTTTATCGTCGACGACAAACAAGGCATTCGAGATTACGCGTCGTTGTTGTTTGCCGATTCGGCGGTCGTTGATGTCCTGATGACCAACGCAGGCAAGTCGGCCGATCGGCTTATGCAGCGAGTTCCCGTTTACCGCGACATCGCCGAAAGGAAAGAGTCGCCCGACGACACCAAGCTGGCAGAAGCAATCACACAACACTTCCGCCGAGTCGCTTATCGAGAACCCACCGACGGCGAACTCGCTCGGTACGCTGGACTGTTCCGTGGCTCGGCAAAGGATTCCGGCCACGTGGAAGCTTTGCGAGTGACCTTGATGGCCGTGATGCTGCACCATGAATCCGTTTACCGCATTGAAATTGGTCTGGGGCCGGAAGACGAACACGGCCGGCGCATTCTCTCGCCAACAGAACTTGCCTTCGCCATCGCCTACGCGCTAACTGATAAGCCGCCGAATGAAGTCCTTCTGCGGGCGGCAAAATCCGGTCAACTTCGGACCGCCGCCGACACGAAGTTTCAGGTCACACGACTGCTCGACGACGAATCGATTCAGAAGCCGAGAATCCTCCGCTTCTTCCAGGAGTTCTTTGGCTACGTGCATGCTCACAAGGTGTTCAAGGACGCCAAACGTTCCGGCGGCTTCGCTTACTACGGCGAAAACTATCCGGAAATGTACGAACGCGACGCCGACTTCTTCGTGATGAAGATTCTTGAAGATGACACCGACGTGTTTCGCCAACTGCTGACATCGGACAGGTATTACATGCTGCGACGGCAGACCTTTCGCAACACGGTCTACGACTTCTATCAGAAGAACAAAGAAGAACTCGACGCCGGCGAAATCTCCGAAGCAAAGACGCGCGAGCTTCTCGATCGACTCGATCTGCGCGGCTGGGATGAACTCAACCGAAAATACAACCTGCACAACTTCAACAAGGGCTTCAACGGCAGCGTGCGAGCCATCGAGCAGATCGTGAAGGAGTGCAGCCAGTGGAAACACACGGAAGACGAAGACACGCTGCTGCACGCGATGCAACCGCTCTACAAAAAGTATCCGATGGTTTACGACCTGGCCGACGACGAACAGGATTTCCTGCGTCCCCAACCATACAAGCGGCCAAATCGAGCCGGCATGTTGACTCATCCTGCATGGCTGATCGCTCATTCGCTGAACGACACGACGGACCCGATTCGCCGAGGCAAATGGATTCGTGAACGCCTGCTGGCAGGAACGGTTCCCGATTTGCCCATCACCGTCGACGCGACGATTCCCGAAGATCATTCCAAAACGCTGCGTGAACGACTGGTCGTCACTGAGCAACAGGAGTGCTGGCGGTGTCACGTGAAAATGAATCCGCTCGGTCTTGCCTTCGAAATCTATGACGACTTCGGACGCTATCGCACGGAAGAAACGCTCGACAAACTGCCGAAGCAGAAGGGTGAGTATCCAACGAAACCAGTCAATGCGACCGGCGTTCTTGCAGGGACCGAAGACGATAGACTCGACGGCGAAGTCAAAGATGCGTTGGAACTGATCGACCGACTCGCATCGTCTGATCGAGTTCGTCAAAGCATCATTCGGCACGCGTTCCGCTACTTCATGGGCCGCAACGAAATGCTGACGGATTCGCAAACACTGATCGCCGCCGACAATGCCTACCTGAACAGCGGGGGCAGCTTCAAAGCGGTCATCGTGTCGTTGCTGACCTCCGATTCGTATCTGTATCGAAGGTCGTTGGTTCCAAAGTAGCTCGGCGGTTTCTGCCGAGACCATCCATGAATTCGTTCAACGTCAATCAAAACGAAATTCCACTATGCCACAAACACGCCGACACACACTGAAAAGCCTCTCCCTGGGCGCTGGCAGTTTTCTACTCACGCCGTTCCTGAACCAGGTCCAGCTTCAGGCCGCCGGAAACGCCAGCGCGTTGCCGAAGCGTTTCGTCTTCGTCGTGAAATCCAGCGGCATCGTTCCGGAAGGAATCACGCCCGAACCATTCGCTGGCGAAAACGCTCGCAACGAATCGCTGGCCGATGTTGCTCTGCCAAAATCGATGGCAGCGCTCGAACCGTTCAAGGATCAACTTTCGATTGTGCAGGGGCTGTCCGGCAAGATGTGTCGAGGCGGCCACAGCAGCTGGTTCGGCGCGATGGGTGTCTACATGACCGGAGGCGAGCACGATCGAGGTGCGATTCTGCGAGCCACCGCCGACGCGGAACTCGCAAAGCTCAGCCCGGCTCCATTCAATCATGTGGGACTCGCCGTTCGTGGCCCTGCGCTGTCAAAGTCGTACGGTGGAGTTCTTTACCCGGGCATCACGGCGACTGCCGCCAACAAGGAACTTCCATTTCAGGGAAGTCCGGACCTCGCCTTCGAACAACTGTTCGGTTCCGCCGCCTCAGCCAGTGGTCAGGGCCAGAAACGCTTCCGCACCCAAAAGGACCTGCTCGATTTCATGGTGGACGACATCCGCAAGGTCAACGAAGCGATCCCGTCGGCGGAAAAGAACAAGCTGGACGCATACCTCAACGCCTTCGAAGAACTTCAGGTTCGCCACAGTCGACTCACGGACATGCGAGATCGCATCAAGGCAAACGCTCCGGCCTTCGACGACAAGTTTACATCAGAAGTCGAAGAAGTTCGCCAGGAAGCTCACTTTGATCTCGCGTCCGCCGCGCTGATCGGCGGGCTAACCAACTGTGTCACTGTGCGGCTGGACAACCTGTCGACCGTGTATTCGGATCTCGGCCTCGCGAAACATAACCACGGCATCGGCCACAACGAAAGCAGTCGAACTCAGGAAGAATGCCGCGACATCATTCGCAAACACCACTGCGGTTTGCTGGCAAACATGGCCGGCAAACTGAAGGCTGTGCCTGAAGGCGACAGCACGATGCTCGACAACACGATGATCATTTTCTTCAGCGATTCGGCCAACAAACACCACGGCGATTGTTTCGAGTGGCCGTATATGGTGCTCGGCGGCTGCGGCGGAAAGTTGAACATCCCCGGTCGCTATATCCGTTATCCAAAGTACGGCGATTCCGGCTGCCGGACCATTGGAAACTGGTGGACGACCTTGCTCAACGCATTCGGCAATCCAATCGAACACTACGGCAACGAAGACCTGGAGCTGAAGCAAAACGGCAGCTCGTATCGTGGCCCGCTGAATGAGCTGATCACTTAGCAAATGAGGCTTAAACAACACCGTGTCGTCCTTTGGTGGCCAGGGAATACCCTCGGGACCTGACGAGTCATAAAGGTGAAAGTGAGTGTCAATGGCATGCCGCACGCGGAGGCTCGAAAAACTGCCGAAACTACGCTACGGTTGGTCTGTCCTGCAATTCTCACATGGAACAACGGGATCAACCAAGCCATATCCCAAACGGAGAGACCAATGAATCGATCACGCTCACTCACCTTCGTTCTACTACTATTGGTTGGCCCGCTGGCGAGCGCGGAGCTGAAAGTCGCCAATGTGTTTGGCGATCACATGGTACTCCAGCAGGAGATGCCCATTCGCGTGTGGGGCTGGGCGGTTAGTGGCCCCAACGTTGTAATCTATCACAAGCCAATCGATATTTCAAAGTTGGCCAAGAGCTGTCAGTTAGCGTTAAGCAACGGTGGACACGGTTTGGTCGCCGAATTTCTGCGAGAAGGGGTTCCGCAGTTCATTTTGCCGTTGCATTGCGAGCAGGCGATAACAGGAGGCCGAATAGCAGATATGAATGCCGGGCAAATCGTTTCCCCCGGGAACCCGGCGCTTGCGTTACAGGAATTGCGCCGATCAGTTGAAAACCCCGGAGCCTTTGTTGGTGCAGCTTCGTTTCAACAAAGATATGCACATTGGTCAAATGAGTATTCTGTCGAGCTTGCTTATGCTCGATTGTTGAATTCGTGCCCCCCATAATCTGATCAGGCAGCCCGTCGGCATTTTCACACGATCAGTATTGAATTCTGTGTACCGAGCCGGACTCAACAATCCAGAGCCTGGAA
>CALFOL010000154.1 GCA_937919915.1 uncultured Planctomycetaceae bacterium | reverse complement strand
ACTTAGCAGGCATGCTGTGTACCAGGTTGGTGACTCGGCCAGCAACAAGCCTGCTGACAGGATGCCGCACAGTAGAAACAGAAAGCCCTTGCTGTAGATCAATTTACGATTTTGCAGGTTGCCCATCGATCGCTCCAGGGACGGCAGGAAGACTATTCTTCCCGCCAGGCTTATGGAGTTGCTGGCACCTCAAATTTGTCTGTAGATTCTGCGACGGGGTCGACTGTGACGCCGAACAATCTGCCGTAAACCAGATAGAACGTCGGCACCAGCACCAACACCAGCAAGGTCGACAGCATCAGGCCGAAGCACAGGCTGGTCGCCATCGGAATCAGCACCTGAGCCTGAAAGGACTTCTCCATCAGGATCGGTAACAGCCCCACCACCGTCGTCAGTGATGTTAGCAGGACTGGACGAAAGCGGCGCTGTCCCGCTTCCAGAACAGCTTGTTCCAGCGGAACGCCCGCACGCACGCGAGCGTTGATGAAGTCCACCAGTACGATCGAATCGTTCACGACCACACCCGTCAAAGCGACGAGTCCCAGCATGCTGAACAACGTTAGCGGCAGCCCCATAAAGGCGTGGCCCAGGATGGCTCCCACGATGCCGAACGGAATGACGGCCATCACCACAATCGGCTGCCCATACGAATTGAATTCCACCGTCAGTAAAATGAACATTGCCAGCAGTGCGACGGCCAGTCCTGTCATCAGGCTACCAACACTCTCCGTGTCCTGTTCCTGTTGTCCTTCCCAGCGAATTCGCAGTGTGGGGTACTTTTCCAGAAGCTGCGTCATGAAAGCAGAGGATGGCGGAGTCGGTTCCCCGCCGAAGTAGACGCGCACCGTCTCTGCCAGCATTGCCAGCGGCGATAGTTTCGCCCCCTGTAGTTTTTGTATGATGTCTTTAGCGACCCCCTCTTTTTCATCTACGTCTGCTGAGATCGTGATCGATCGCCGTTGATTGATGCGGTTAATTTCTGAATAGCCGCGCGTGATAGTGATATCAGCCACTTCCGTGATCGGTCGCTGAATGCCATCGCCGCCATCGACGCGGATGTCTGCAAAGCTGGCCAGTGAGTTGCGGTCCTCTTCCGGATAACGCACCATCAGCTTCACTTCATGCCGTCCACGCTGCAGACGCATCACTTCTTCGCCGTAATAGGATGCGCGAACAGTTCGCGCAATGTTGTCGAGAGGAATGCCCAGTGACTGCGCATTCGGTTTTTCGGTGAGCTGCAGTTCCCACTTGCCTGGTCGAGAATCGTCTGCCACATCTGTGACGCCTTTGAATTTGCTGAGTTCTGCCTTGGCTTCTTCAATTGCCAGCTCCAGGTCAGCCATGTGTTCCGTGGCGGCCAGGAGTTTGAATTCGATCGCTTTGCCACCGGGGCCTCGAGCCTGCGAGCCGAATGTTAAAGTTTCCACACCCGGAATCGTCCCCACGGCAGATCGCCATTCGGTGACGACTTGCTGGCTGGTGACCGAACGTGCAGTGTTGTCAACCAGTTGAACGTGAACCTGACCGACATGGCCGCCTGTCGATGTTTCGCCACCACCCGGGCCGCCGCCGATCGTGACAGAACCCACCTTGCGATGAATGACCTGCACCAGCGGTTGACCATTGCTGGCGTACTTTTCGTTGATCTGCTGAATCGCCTTTTCAATTTTCGCAGTGGCTTCATCTGTGACTCGGCTGGGAGTCCCATCCGGAAAAATCACGTTGGCAATCACTTCCGGAGCATCCAGCTTGGGAAAGAACACCTGTGGAACAGTGCCGTTTCTCACCAGTGTCATTGTCAGCAGCACGATCGTCACTGCTATGCTGATGGTGATTGCCGAATTTTTGATCGAAAACCGGACAAGCGGCGTATAAAACCGGTAGATCACAAAGTTTAGAAAACGGTTAGTGAGTCTATTCACCCCTGCCGTCAGGAAGAACGGCTTCTTCTTTCCATGAGCCAGGTGACACGGAAGAATAAACGTACTTTCCAGCAAGGAAATCACCAGCATCGCAACCACAGCCAATGGTAACACGGCAAAGAATTTCCCCATGACCCCTGTCACAAAGAACATCGGCATAAATGCAAACACAGTCGTTGTGACGGACGTGGCGACAGATGGTACAACTTCCGCCGTGCCATCGATCGCCGCCTGTACAAACGGTTTCCCTTCTTCGCGGTGAGAGTAAATGTTCTCCCCAATTACGATTGCGTCGTCGACGACGATGCCGAGTGCAATCAAAAACGCAAACATCGACAGCATGTTCAGCGTTTGGTCAAACTGCCACAACACTGCGCAGGCTCCGAGGACCGCAATTGGGATTCCCATTGCCACCCAGAACGCCAGACGGAACTCCAGAAACAGTGCCAGAACAATAAAGACCAGCAGCAGTCCCTGAGCTCCATTGCGTTTCAGTAGGTCCAGACGATCACGAACGTCCACGGCGCTGTCACCCCAGATCGCGAACTCATACCCCGCCGGAAGTTCGTGCGATTTTACGTATTCATTGACGGCATCCGCCATTGCCAGCAGGTCTTCACGGGCCGCCGCCTTTACAGAAATTGCCAGGCCCGGCTTACCATTGATACGACTGATGGAAACCGTGTCGACAAATTCATCTTTCACGTCGCCCAGATCATCCACCGTCAGTACCACGCCGTCCCGTTGAGTAATCAACGGGATTTCGGCGATTTCTTCACCGACAGTGCGTTTGTTTTTTCCGCGCAGCAGGTACGTTTCGCCCTTATCTTTGATGTTGCCGCCTGGCATTTCCAGATTCCTGGCACGAATGCGACGACCCACTTCTGTTAGAGTCAGCCCGTATTCCCGCAGAGTGCGTTCCGGGATTTCCACATCGATCTGATAACTGCGTTCGCCGGAAATATCTGCCACGGAAATCTGTGGAATCAACAACAGGTCGTCGCGAACACGTTCTGTGATTTCCCTGAGCTGCAGCTCCGCATCCGCTGCTTCGCTGTTTGTGGAGATGACGCCCACTGTGATCGCGGGATTACGAATCGTGACTTGTTGAACCTTGGGTTCTTCTGCAAGATCGGGAAAACTCGGGATGCGATCGATCTCCGACTTAATCTCATTCAGCACCTTCTGCACGCTTGGCACATCACTCTTCACTTCGATCACGATATTGCCGGCACCCTCCCCGGCAACAGACGTGACCTTCTTGATTCCATCGACGGATCGCACCGCCTCTTCGATCTTTTGGCAGATCCCGCTTTCCACTTCTTCCGGGCTGGCCCCCGGATATGGTACGGCAACCAGTATGATTTCCAATTCAAACTGTGGGAATTCTTCCCGGCGCAACCGGCTGCCAGCGAAGATTCCGACGGCCAGCAGGCCGACCATCAGAGTATTCATCGCAGGCGACTGACGAATGGCCCATGCAATCAACGACTTCATTTGGCGGCCTCCGCTGCCGAGGCCGTATCAATGAGGTCCTTCGGTTGTTCGACGACTGTGCCGGCTTCTCGTAACTTCATACCTTCGCGCACGGAGGTCAGCGGTGACACGACAACGCGATCGTCCGGCTGCAAACCGCTGCCGTCCTGTCGGATCAGTGCATCCTGCCCCTGGACGTTGGCCAGATTGACGGCCAGAATGTCCAGCATTCCATCGCGATCAACCCAGATCTGTCCACCAGGCCTGATTGCTTCCATAGGAACTCTCAAAAGTTGCAGCGGGGATTCGACCGGGATTCTCACGTTCACAAACATACCACTTAACAATGTTGGTGGAGACACAGTTGCGTGGCCGCCGGAACTATCGTTGAAACGTGTCTTACGTGGTTCTTCAACCAGAATGCGACAAGGGAAGGTTCGCGTGTCGCGATCGAGTCCTGTGCCTTCGATGCGAGCGACATAGCCATCCCAGATTGTTTCGACGCCTTCAAAGACATAACCGACTTCGCACGGGATTTTCGGCAGGTTCAGCGGGTCCTGACTGACCTCAGTCTTCCCTGAGGCTTTGTTGATCACCGCGTGTTGCTGCCAAACCCAGGCCAATTCTTCCGCTCGCAGCTTGGTCTTGATTTCCATGCGAGCACTGTCGCTGATGTGCACCAGCAACTCGCCTTCCTTGATGTAATCACCTTCTTCAACTGCGTCGTCGACGATACGTCCATCCAGCGGAGAAACCACTTTGCAACGTTTCAGGTCAACATCCGCTCGTTCAAGCTGCGTCTGCACGAGTTTTTTTCCAGCCAGCTTAGTGCTGCGCTGCTGTGCCAATGTGTTCTGCTGGTTGCGCTGAGTCTGCAGTGCGTTGCGAGCGAGCAATTCCTGCTTCATGGCGGTTTCAACTTCAGTATCGTTGGCCGTTCTGCGTGCCAGCAGCGTCTTCATTCTGGCCAGCTGTTTCTCCTGCAGGGCAACGTCTTCTTCTGTCAGCTTGATCATTGCCGATGTGCTCTGAACGTCGACCTCAACACCCTTTAGCTCTTCGTCAATCTGTGCCATTTCAGCCTCCAGACGGTCGATCTCCAGAAGGTATTTGGTTGGGTCGATTTCGAACAGCAAATCGCCTTTGCGGATGAAAGTACCGCTGCGCGTTGTTTCTGCTTTGCTGATGATTCTGCCAGCGACTTCAGCACCCACGGTCACAATACGATATGTGGCCGCTTCGCCATCGACTTTGATGTCGAAAGGCTGGTTCCATTCTGCCACTCTGGCGGTGACGACCTCTACGCCAGTATCAATGGTACTGACGGCCTGAGTGGGGACTTCCGGCTTTTGTCCTAACACAACCAGGCCGATGACACCGCCTGCCAGAATAAACGCTGAAATCGCAATTGTCTGAACCGTGTTCACTACCGTAGCTCCCCATCACTTTTCTGAGATACCTGCTGCGTCGTTTGCCGCGGTACCATTCCCTGTAACAAAATATCCACCATAAACGCGACGTATTCCGGACGTGAATGCCCAGTCGGATGCTGGCCGAGCATATCCGTCAACATGGCCGGCCCATGCATTGCCGTCAGCATCAACATTGCCGCCGCCTTGAAGTCGATCTCCCGAATCAGCCCGCGTTCCGCAGCCCGCTGCAGCCATCCGGATAACACTCGGATGTCCGTAATCGGCGGCGCTTCGTCGTAACGTTCCAGCAACTTCTTCTGATCGACCCCGCCCCATCTGAGTACAGACATACGGCGAGCAATGTCCACGAAAAATTCTGCCAGTTCACTCAGGATTTCCGTGAGTTGTTCCGGCAGAGGCCGATCATCCGGTCCGGATTCAACCAAAGGAATCCACGGTGCTTCTCCTGATGGAGCAACCGCCGCCAGCATCAGATCCTGCTTGTTGTTGAATCGCTTAAACAAAGCCTGCGGCGAAACGCCAAGCCGATGCGCGATGACGTCCGTCGCCACAGACGGCCCGTGCTCATAGAAGCACTCACGGGCAGTCTGTAGAATTTGATCGTCGGAAATGGTTCTCGGCCGGGCCATATCAGTAATCTGAAGACATTAGTTACCGAACAGTAACTAACCATTCGGTCGGAGGAAAACAGAAATCCCTCAGTTTTTCGCTTTTTGTTTGGGAAGCCACGCGGATCTGCCTCAATCCAACATTCCCGGCGGCCGGAAGACACTTCGCGTCATTCCATGTAACATCGCAGGGATCTCACTTTGTTTTCCCAGGAGTCCACACCGTGTCGCGATTGCTATCCCTTTGTTTGCTTTCGACTGCCTTCCTTTTCTCACAGGCTGCAGCTGACTTGAAGCTGCCGGCCATGTTCTCCGATTCGATGGTGCTGCAACGTGACCAGCCGGTGAAGGTCTGGGGCTGGGCGACCCCGAACCAGCAGGTGGCGCTAGCAATTGAAGAACAGAAGAAGACGGTCAACGCAGACGCCGACGGTCGATGGTCGGTGCAGCTCGACGCCATGCCTGCTGGTGGTCCCCACATCCTGACAATCACAGGTGACGGAAAGACTGTCACGCTGAAGGGCATTCTGATTGGCGAAGTCTGGCTGTGTTCCGGCCAGTCGAACATGGCGATGACGGTCAGTCGGTCGAAAAATGCCGACGCAGTAGCGGCTTCGGCAAAGCACCCAGAGATCCGGATGTTTAAAGTCGGTTCCGGACATTCACTGGAACCGCAGGAAACCTGTTCAGGAACGTGGACGACCTGCAGCCCGGAAACCGTCGGCGGATTTTCTGCGACGGCTTACTTCTTTGGACGTCGGCTTCACAAAGAACTGAATGTTCCGATTGGGCTTATCAATTCTTCTGTCGGCGGAACATCCGTCGAATCATGGACCAGCATGCCAGCGCAATCTGCTGTCGCATCGATCAAGCCGAGACTCGATGCATGGAAGGCAGACGATGCTGCCTTTGACGAAGTCGGCGCAAAAGCACAATACGAAAAAGCTCTCGCTGCATGGAAGGAAAAGGTTGCGGCAAATAAAGCGGCCGACAAGGCCGCTGCAAAACGAGTCCCGAAGAAACCACAACTGGCCAGTCGACCACGCAATGACCGCAACTATCCGGCCAATCTGTTTAACGGCAAGATCAGTCCTCTGGTCGGCTACACGATTAAAGGGGCCATCTGGTATCAGGGCGAAAACAGCTCTGGTCGAGGCTTCTCGCATCTGTACGGCGACCAGTTGGCAACCTTGATCAATGACTGGCGGGACCACTGGGCACAGGGCAATTTTCCGTTCGGCTGGGTGCAATTGCCGAACTTCCGAGCTCCACAGACTCAGCCGGCCGAGACTGATGGATGGGTGCTGGTACAGGAAGGCATGCTGAAAACGCTCGCCCTGCCCCACACCGGCATGGCCGTCACAATTGACGTCGGCGAAGCGAAAGACATCCACCCTAAAGACAAGCAGTCCGTCGGACATCGGATGGCCCAATGGGCGTTAGCCGATGTTTACCAACAGGATGTAATAGCCATGGGGCCGATCTACTCGTCTTCAAAAATCGACGGCCAGGAAGTCATCATCGAATTCAAGTACTCAACCGGACTGCACGCCAAAGACAACGAGTTGAAGGGCTTTGCGATTGCAGGAGCCGACAAGAAATTCGTCCGCGCGACCGGCCGAATCGACGGCAATCGTGTGATCGTCAGCAGCCCCCTGGTCAGTCAGCCCGCGTCTGTGCGTTACGCATGGGCAGCCAATCCGGTGATCAGTTTGTACAACGCTGCGGAAATCCCCGCGTCTCCCTTTCGCACGGACAACTGGGAAGAACGCGGTCGGTAAGATCAGCTGCAAAAACATAGTGCCGGACAATATCCGGCTGTTCGCTAACCTCATGGAGACGAAAACGTGATCCCTGATTCGAAACGGCACAAGTCCACGATGCGCTTACCGATACTTGTTGCAATGTTGCTTTTCGCCGACTCAGCCACGGCCGCCGACCCGCCCGTCAAAGTGTTCGTGCTGACCGGTCAGTCGAACATGGAAGGCAAAGGGCGAGCACTGCACCTGGATACCTACCGTAACGATCCGCTGATCAAAGACACCTACAACATTCTCAAACAGAATGATGAATGGGTTGTTCGCGACGATGTCTGGATCACGTACCCAACAAAATCCGGGGGTGAAAAACACGGCCAACTGACGGTCGGCTACGGAACCACGGGGGACGATTCGATCGGCCCGGAATTCGGCTTTGGTCACACGGTCGGAGAAGCAATTTCTGAACGCGTGCTGATTGTGAAAGTTGCCTGGGGCGGCAAAAGTCTGTCCGTCGACTTTCATCCGCCCAGCGCAGGTCTGCCTCCAGAGGCCGAACTGCAGCAGCTATTGGAAAAGCAACAAAAGAAGAAACCGGAAACCTCAATCGATGACGTCAAATCCGCCTATGGTCACTATTACCGGTTACTGGTCGATGAGACGAAGAAGTCGCTGACTAATGCGAGCGAATTGTTTCCGGAATTCAAAGATGCAGAATTTGAAATCGCGGGGATTGTCTGGCATCAGGGGTTCAACGATGTGATTCGGAAAGAACTGAAAGAAACAAATTACGTTGACTACACAAAGTGGCTGCAACTGTTCATCAAAGATCTCCGCCGTGAACTGGATGCTCCGCAAGCGCCGTTTGTGATTGGGGAACTCAGCACGGGAGGAATTCCCAACCGCGGAGAGTTCCAGAAAGCTCAGGCTGCTGCTGCAGACTTGCCCGAGTTTCAAGGGAACGTCGCCTTTGTGCCGACCGCTGAGTATTACGATACGGCAGCTCACGAGCTGTATACGAAGAATTTCTGGAAAGGGACTCCCGAGCAAAAGGCGGCCTGGGAAAAAGTTGGTAACGATCGCCCGTACCATTACCTCGGTTCCGGAAAAACGTATTACCTGAAAGGGCAGGCCTTCGGAAGAGCCATGCTGAAGATGTTAAAGCCAGCGGCTGCCATCCAGGCTGTATCCGCTGCCGACGAGTGTTCACAACCCGTGACAACTACGGTAACGGTGTCAGCGGTTGATGACGTTCAGTCCCTTACGGAAGTGAATCTTCAGCATCTCGCGATCATCGACGACATCGTTGACGAAGGGTTACGGCAGAAAAAGATGCCAGGCTGCGTGGTTCTGATTGGGCACAAGGACGAAGTGATTTATCACAAGGCGTTCGGGTATCGGCAACTGGTTCCGGAGCAGCAACCGATGTTGCTGGATACGGTGTTCGACCTCGCATCACTCACAAAACCGATTGCGACGGCGACGTCGATCATGACTTTGGTGGAATCCGGAAAGGTGGATCTGGATGCTGCCGTGGCGAGCTACATCCCCGAATTCGCAGCGAACGGGAAGGATACGATCACCGTGCGGCAGTTACTCACGCATACGGGTGGCTTGATTCCGGATAACTCAATCAAGGACTACAAAGATGGACCGGAAAGAGCTTTCGAGAACATCCACCAGCTTCCAACATACGTGCCGCCTGGTACTAAATTCGTCTACTCAGATGTCGGTTTTATTGTGCTGGCGGAACTTGTACAGCGCATCAGTGGCCTGACGATTCATGAATATTCTCAGCAACACATTTTCGCTCCTTTGGCGATGAAGGAAACCGGCTACCTGCCCGCTGCCCCGCTGAAGCAGCGTGCCGCCGTTACGCAGGAACGCGATGGTAAACCGATGCGAGGCGAAGTTCACGACCCGCGCGCCTGGGCACTGGGCGGTGTTGCCGGCCACGCCGGGTTGTTCTCCACCGCGCGCGATCTTGCGACGTTTGCTCAGGCGATGATCAACCGCGGATCTCTCGGTGATACATGTATTCTGAAGCCGTCGACTTTCGACTTGATGACAGCGCCCGTGGACGTGTCGTCCGGGCTGCGGACTCTGGGTTGGGATATGAGATCAACGTATTCTTCCAATCGCGGCGACTTCTTCAGCAAAGCCGCCTTTGGGCACGGAGGATTCACCGGCACTGCTCTGTGGATCGATCCGCAACGGAAGCTGTACGTGATCTTTCTCAGCAATCGCGTGCATCCGGACGGCAATGGATCTGTCAATTCGCTGGCCGGTCGTATCGCAACGATCGCAGGTGCTGCGATTCAGTAGGTGCTGTCTGCCGATGCCGCTTGTCTGGAATGAATAGTTGGCTTAGCGCTGTTAGTCGCGCGGAGCGACGACATGTCATAGCCACGGATTCACGTCTGTGGCTACAACATGTCGTCCCGTTGCCTGTTGTCTGCTCAAATCTCTACGCCTCGCCTGCGGGTTGAACGAGCACTACGTAATCCACACGTCGTCTTCAATGACCTGCGGCGGTCGAGCGACAATCTGAGGAGCAAAAAAATCCGGCTGATCGATTCGTCCCAGCAGACTCGGCAACCGGTTCAGAATGTGAAATCGCAAGGTCAGAGCCAGTCCGCCCCACACCGCAAAATTAAACAGTACCACGAACACATCGCTGTTTGGCAGATACATTCTTCTCCAGAATTCCTGCAGATCGTGAAACTCGTTGAAGGCAACAGACATGATCGGTGAGGAAAAGAACCAGAAGGGAAAGTCGTTCGGGTTGCAGTTCGTACTGACCAGGACGAGAGCGATCAGGATCATTGGGACAAAACACAACACAAGCACCGTCACAAGGCTGCCGATCATTGCCTTCATGAGGGTGTTCTGCTTCAGCCCAAAGAACACCGCGATCCATTTTACGAGGTGCATATAAATGAACGCGTTACCCACAGCGAACACAAGATAGACCAGTGACGCCACAAGCCAGTCAAATCCGTGCGCCTGTTCATGCCAGCGACTGTAGTTGCCATCATCAAACTGACCAGTATAGGTCAGGGTACTGGTCACCACTCGCGTGGTAAGCACGTTGAAGACGCCTGTCATAAAAACCGGCAGCAGCAACATCATGATAGCCTGATTGATTGGGGCAATCTTGTCCCGAAGAATATCGCGATTAGTCAACGGAGCCGCCAGCAGCGTATCCAGCGTCTGCCGTTCTCGCTCTTTGGCAAACAAACGTGCAGCAAGACTCAGCACCATCAGCAGGCTGATGATCAACACCCCAAAGCTGAACAGCGCACAGACTCCGTTGTGGGCATTGGACGAAACTGTCGAGAGCGAGCAGCCCTGCATCACAAACAGCGTCCCCAACAACAGGAACTGTGTACGGAACCTCAGCAAAGCCGTGCCCCGTTTTTCTCTCCATGTAATCGGATGGTTAACGGGAAAGTCTCTGCTGACTCGAGTCGCAAGTGGTGAATCGGCGTCAATGATCGCCTGCTCAGCCTGTTGCTTCAGGCGACCCTCCGGCAGTATCCACGCCATCGGCTCTGCCAGAGCTCCTTGAATTCGCAGCATGGTCATCTTCGCCGACGTTGCTGATCCATAAGCGAAACGCGTCAGGGCTAACCAACCAAGAAGAGGGAAACTCATGGTCAGCAACAATGACGGAAGTGTCAGCAGCCAAACCGAATGATCGAATTCCGTGACATCCGACAGCATGCCGATCTGATACGGCGGGAACAGCAGAAATTCGAGTCCATTGATGTCGGATGCGCCAAGATTGTCTGGCAGAAATCCGAACCCCACCAGGATTGGCAGCGTGAAGTACATAAACACCAGCACAACATAAGTTAGCCAGAATGCAGCGAAGCTGGTTTCAACCAGCGCTGAGCAAAAGACGGCCACTGCAGTGACCTGAAAGACAACAAACAATAGAAAGGCTACGCCCAGTAGCGCTTCGCCGAAAGAGATTCCGCCAAACAGATACGACAGGCCGAACAACGGTGCAGAAACGACGACCAGGGAAATCAATGGCACCATTCGCGAAAATGTTTTTTCCAGGACGATGGCAAACGGCGTTAGCCGGGACGTCAGCAATAGCCCCAGTGTTTGTTTTTCTTTTTCGGACGTGATGGCGGAACACGACAAAGCCGGCGCCAAAGCGTACACCGTGAACAACAACATGCCGAACAGCATGTACATCATCTCGCGCCCGTGCCCCAGCATTCGCATCACGTTGGCTGAGCCCTGCCGCATCGCCATATAGGCGAACATGAAGACCAGCGTAAAAATCGCCAGGCAAATACAGCGCAGCACATAAGTCCGCTTCCGTTGAGCAAGCTCAAGCAGTTCACGTTTTAGCAGCGGCAGTTCGAAGTCAAATCTCAAAAAGCTGAACATCAGATTCCGTGACAGGTGCGGGCCTATGTTTACGTGATTCGACAACGGCGAAGATTTGTCTGTCGGAGCGTCGCGATTCAGGAAATTTCATGCTACCGCGAATTTCGCTGACTTGTGGCCGCGGAGGACGCGTTTCGTCCTGCGTGAGCCGGTTCCCGCGAGCCAGAACCGTTCACAACAATAAGTAAACTGCTCTGGATCTTTATCCGATGACGGGGCTGTGAGTCAAATCCCGCCGCAAACTCAGTCTATTCGTGGTCATTTGGTGCATTTCTAACTCCTCTCTAAAATTTGGGCGCCGATTAAACCGAGATTTTTTTCAGCATCGGCAGATCATGATAAGTCGCGAGCCGTTCTGGCCGCCGGAATACGGCGCTCCGCGAGTCAGCAGGCACTGCTGCCGCTCGATTCCGGTTGAATTCGAGGGTGACTCTGGGCGAACCCTGATTCGCAGGATACGATGGGAGCAGAATTCCACCGACCCTCTCCCCGCTTCCGGCACCTCTCGCGATGGCTGGCTTTCGTCGAAAACGATCTCACCTGAAGCTACCCATCTGGACCAGCGTGGTGCTGGCCGTGCTGAACATCACACTGATGATGTTGCTGATCACGCAGCTGTACACTGAGAATCGTTCGTGGATTGCCCTGATCCTTGGCCTGGTGGCTTTGGGAATTAGTCTGTTCGGCATTACGTTTTATTCCTTTCTGACGATCAAGGAAATTCAGCTCAACCGCCGCCAGTCGAACTTCGTCGATAGCGTGACCCATGAACTCAAGACACCCATCGCAGCACTGCGGTTGTATCTGGACACGTTGCTGATGCGGGATCTGAGCAAGGAAGATCGTCTTGATTTTTATCAAACGATGGAGACCGAGCTGGAACGTCTGGATCAGCTGATCAACCAGTTGCTGGAGGTCGCTCGACTGGACGCGATCGGCAGTCAAACGGAGCCTGAGCATGTTGACCTGAGTGTGTTGCTGAGAGACATTGCAGTACAGGCGTGTCGGCATCAGAAGCAGGAACTTTCAGAAGTCTGTACGTTTGATGTGGCTCCTCTGACGCTGAATTCTCGCCGCATGTTGTTGGAAATGATTTTCGGAAACCTGATCGATAACGCGGTGAAGTACGGCGGCAATCCGCCTCGCGTTCATATTTCCGCGATGGCTCGGGGGCGAGATCGCATTGTTGTGCGGGTTCGTGACAACGGCCACGGAATCCCGGTTGAGCAACGTGGCAACGTCTTCCAGATGTTCTTCCGCGGCAGTGATGAGCTGCAGAGAACCCGACGCGGCACGGGACTGGGTTTGTATATCGTGAAAACGCTGGTTGGTATTATGAAGGGTCGAATCACGATCTCCGACGAACCTGACGGTGAAGGCAGTGTGTTTGAAGTGTTTTTGCCAGGACGTTTTGTGGTCCCAAATGCCGAAAAGACGGATAACGCAGGTGCAGAAAGATCCGTGGACAACGAGCAGTTGAAGATCGAGGTGATCTCAAAGCCTGAAAACAACACAGGAGCCCTACGGTAATGAGAATTCTTGTTGTGGAAGACGAGGCCGCGATTGCTCGTGGCCTGCGATTCAATTTCGAGCAGGAAGGTTACCAGGTAGATCTCGCCGGAGACGGCGCGACGGCGCTGAATCTGCACCGTGACGCTTCCCCGCAATTCGATCTGATTGTGCTGGACCTGATGTTGCCGGAAATGAGCGGTTACGAAACCTGTCGCAAGCTTCGGCAGGTCGACATCGAAATCCCCGTTCTGGCTCTGACCGCCCGAACGCTGGCCGAAGATAAAGCTCAGGCGTTCGATTGTGGTGTCGACCAGTATCTCACGAAACCGTTCGCGCTGCCGGAACTGTTAAGTCGCGTCAGGAACCTGCTGGACCGCCGTCGACGATCGATGGAAAGTGCCCCCGCCACACGGCCGGTCGAGGACGTCGTTCGTTTTGGCAATGTGTGCGTAGACTTCGGACGATTCGAATTGACCAATGGCGACCAGGTGTATTCCCTGACGACTCGAGAACAGGAACTACTTCGCTATTTTCTGCGACATGATGACGTCGTATTGTCTCGCAGCCGACTTCAGTCCGATGTCTGGAGAGACTCAGCGGATATCACTAGTCGATCAATTGACAACTTCGTAATGCGACTCCGAAAGATGATCGAAGTCGATCCGGCGAACCCCCGACATCTGATTTCCATTCGCGGAACAGGCTATCGCTTCATCCGCGAACCAGATGGACCAGCAGGGGAGTAATCGCGTTTGCTGATGCCAGTCTGCCAGTCTGAAAGAGGGATCGTTGATAATGGTGAAACACAGCAGACTGCTGGCCGCCGCCGCGTGCTTTGTCACAATCGGAGTGTACGCGCCTGGACCAAATGGATTCGGCCAGAGATCAGTTGCCGCAATTGCAAAGCGAACATGAAGACGCTGGCAAAAGCGTTGGGCGACTTCCACGACGATCAGGGGCATTTTCCTCCTGCGTGGTCTGCCACCGAGCCTGCTCACAGTTCGCGAGTCGCTTTACTTCCGTTTCACTCTGACAAATGTTGTGGAGGAAGTGGTCGACGGGTATCGCACCGGCGAAAGCCGATTTTCGAAACTGCGCGTCAGTGGATCAGAACGTCATCAGATAATTCAGCCAGCGCGTCATGTTTGCCATGCGTATCGCTGGTGATGACAAGTCGCATTCAGGTAGGTCGCCCAACGAAAGAGTTTTACGACACCGCCTATAACGAAGCGAGCGATTCTGAATTTCGATGAATTGTACCGACGAGAGCCCGCGTTGCCAAACAAGGAAGGTGTGGCGCAGCCCCTTGCGTAAAATCTAAATTATTGCCGGGCATGAACTGCGAGGGAGGTCTCCATTCCCAAACGCCCGCAAGTCAGTCCGAGCCGTGGATCGGCGTCCGAGCCTGATAGGTGACGGTTGCACCTGATGCGAATTGGAGTTCGGGCAGAGCCAGAATTCGCTCCGCGAGTTGTTTGACGCGGTCATCAGAGAATCCGCGATGGAAACGGAATTCGATACGCCCGGGTTTGATCATGGCAGCGAGTGCATTGCCACGCGAGTCGTCGGCGTATTTGATACCGGACTGTGTGGCATCACGATGTTCTGTCGTGTGCGGAAAGAGAACGACGCCGGTGTCGTTGGCAAGCAGTTTGAAGAGGTAACCTTCGTTGTCCAGCATCGGTGCGATTGAGTCGAATCCGTAGACGATCATGGGCCCACCTATGCCCAACAACGTTTGCGGATGGGCGTCGCCGCGCATCCATGGAATGGTTGCTAACCTAAGTGTAAAGTATAGCCGACTCGGATCAGTTGTCACCATCCTGCGGCGACCCGGCGTGGGATTCCAAGGCGCACGAGGCCTTATGAAATTGCCGACAAAAAAATGGGCGGCAAAAGATTTGGGTGGAATTGCAGTTTCATTTTTCTTGCCTCCCTTCTTTTTTGTCGAATTTGCTGTTTGGGGAAGACGGCTCACCGGACAAAATTTGATGATCGTAAAACATTCCAGCCAGCGGACGCGCGCAGCCTTGCAACGCTGGAGGATCTGTGACTGGGTGGGACTGACGATGACAACGGCCAATGTTCGTTCGTGGACGATCGCTTGCAACCAACTGTTCGGGTCCGCGGCAGGCTGTGGCCGTTCGCCTGGAGCGCGGCGAAATCTGCTGCCCCTCGAGCTTCTAGCGCATAAAAAAGAACGCCTCCCCCGAAGAGGAGACGTTCGCAACCAGAACAGCGAGATGAGTGCGGGCCGATGCCTCATCTCGCCGTCATTCATTAAAGCATTTCACATGCCAAAACCCCATTCGGAAAAAAGAAAATTCAGAATGCGCGGATGTGATGCGAAAGCGAGCGATTTGCATCGAAATGGTGTACCACATCGCCACAGAAGTAAGGACACAACACATTTCATTCCACTGTTACTCAGGTTTTTCCTGATGCGATGTCGGTGTAGCAACTTGCAACGCTGTTGAAAAACGGCGACGCAAATCGGTGCGGCAGGCCGGATTTGAGCACGATGTGAATTGCTGCGTTCGCAGGAACGCGGACAGTGCAACAAATCCGCGGCCTGGCGATCGCCACCACTACGACCACAGCTGGACAAAACCTGTTTAGCCGACTCCTATGGAACGCAGAAACTGTGTTCCCGCGATCATCGTGGCAGCACACTGAATCGCTTCATAAATCGCTTCATCGCTGACACCAGCGCTGCGGGCTTTGGCCACATGAGCCGACGTACAGGGTTTGCACGCATTGATGTCGCTGAGCGTCAGGTTGATCAGTTCGACCGTTTCGTCTGACAGTAAAGTGCTTTGGAATGTGTGAGCTCGCAGCCCCACCGGCATCCCTTCGAAGACTTCAACTCCTGCGATATCTCGAAACTTAAACAGCACGTTGTACATCGAGTTCGTGGCCCCCACGGCAAGGGCGTCCGTCAATTCCTGTTGCGACACCTGTTTTGCCGCAGCAAATTCGGACAGGTACGTGATGAACGTCTGGCAGCCGGCCTGACCGGCCACAGCAACTGCGATTAACAGTTTGCTCTTTTCATCCAGCTTGCCAGCGGACAGCACGAACTTGCGGAAGTTCATGAAGAAGTCATGCACGAACGGCGGCGAGTTGCCCATATAACGAAAGATCTCGGGCACTTCGTCGACATCGAGTATCTCTTTGATTCGTGAAAATGCCTGCACGGCCTTATCAACGGCGTCAGCTTCGGCAATGGGTTTCACAAAGGTCATAGCACCGGCATTCCTGTGGAGTAATATTGATGAGAAGACAGTGAGCGAAGCTTAGACACAAGTCGCCGAAAGGAAAGTGCAGCCGTCAGCTCAAGCTGTTCTTCCGCGAAATTCTTCCAGCGGGTAGTCGGGCACAGGCAGCGTTTCCGAGATTTCGAAGAGCTCCTGGAGTCGCAGCCAGCCACGCGTCAGCAAGGCTTCCTGCGCCGTGACATAATCGGAGTCGAGTTCAGATTTGCCAAACGGACCCTCCACCGTCACCGGAGGGAAGGCGTCATCGATGATGAATTGCGCCACGACGGGGTTGCAGATCAGATGCCTCTCGGCACTGCCCAGAAGTTTCTGAGAATCGATCTGTCCAGTGACGAATCGAAGATACAAGTCGCTTTCGCGAATGTCTTCCACTTCTTCCCCACAGATGTCGCACAGATATCCCTGATCACATTTGGCCATATATTGAACTTCGCAGGATTCAAATAGAACAGGAGCCTTCGTTCTCCCGGTGACGAACTGCACCAGATGACATCTTTAGAACATAGGCGCCAACGCCGTGATCTGAGATTTCGCGACCGGAGTGTTGGCGGCAACAACTGGCAATGGTCCACTATAGCGTTTCCGGCCAAAGGTTCCTCCGTCAGTCAGGCTCGAATCCTCTCAACCCCGTTGCAGTCGGCTTAGAGCAGTCTACTTAATGTCGTGACAGGTTCTCGCTCGCGGGACCAGGCTTTCTTCTATCGAAACGCGTTCCCGCGGCCACAAGTCAGCGTGATACGCTGTAGAAACGCCGATTTCGTCTACTTCGTGAACAAGCTCACTGTGTCAACTCGCACTCTGCGATGACAATCTCGGCTCCCGTCCAGGCCTGTGGCTGTGTTCCGACCTCCTCCACTACCGCTCCGCGAAAGGAAAAACATGTTCCGTATTCTCTGTGCATCGATTCTATTCACCGGCCTTTGGGCCTCATCCCGCCCATTCTGTATGGCTCAATCAGGAACTCGCGGCAGCGGTACGATTATTCAGGGACAGCCAGCCAATCGAGGAGGAGTCATTCAGGGCAGCGCCAGCCAGGGGAGCGTGACGCAGGGGAGCAGCTCGATGCCGGCGCAAACGTTCGAAGGCAAATTCTGGACATACCTGAAAGGCAGTCGCTACACCCAGTGGGCTCCGGTTTCAGGTCAGTCGGGCGATGCCTATGCGGGACAGAGTCCTCACGGTGCCACGTTGAAAATGTACCTGAACCGCGCGGAGGCGGGACGACCGGTGGAACTTCCCGACAGCTCAATTCTGGTCAAAGAAAACTACGGGCCCGACGGAAAAACTCTGATGGCAATCACAGTGATGTACCGGACGAAGAACTACAATCCCGAAGCCGGTGACTGGTACTGGATCAAGTATCTGCCGGATGGCCGCGTCGACCAGAAACAAACACCAACGGGACCTGTGATGCTTGCCGGAAAGCCGAAAGGCTGTATCGAATGCCACGTCGCGGCGGAGGGCGGTGATTATGCATTCTTCAACGACGGACCGTAACCTGCGACCACGACCTGGCACTTAAAACGGCTGTCGCAGCAGCGTCCCGGCGAGTTCGCCGCCTGCGAATAGAAACAGCAACGCTGCAAGTAGAGTCGCAGGGACGCTGATCAGCAATGCACACCACAGCTTGCCGCTTAGCGGTTCGCGACGGACTGCCTTCAGACTCAGATAAGCGGCGAAAAACAGCACTGGCATAGGGAAGACGATTCCCAGTATCGTTGCCTTGAACGCGCGTTCGGTCAGATCCTGCGAAACGGGAGTCTTACCCGATACTGGAGTCTTGCCAGATAC
>CALFOL010000153.1 GCA_937919915.1 uncultured Planctomycetaceae bacterium | reverse complement strand
TATTCGCTGGTGGACGTTTTGAGCATTGAACGTCTGATTCAAATCATGATGAAACGACCTGAGCGATCTCGCTCGTGCTGTCCACAAACCTGTCGACTGGTGTGTCCAGTCGATTCAGCATTGTGACAAACAAATTCGACAGCGGGATGTCCTCTTCCAACTGCAGGAACTGGCCGTGCTTCAGGCCCAGTCGATCGCCACCGGAAAGAATCAACGGGTAATTTGTGTTGACGTGAGTATGACTGTTACTGCTGCCGTACAGCACCATGGTGTGGTCCAGCAGGTTGCCGTCGCCTTCCTGAGTATTCTTGAGTCGTGTCAGGAAGTACGCCAGCTGTTCGGTAAGAAACTGGTCCCACTTGCCGAGATTCTCAGCACCCTGCTCTCCTTTGCGAGCCCCATGAGCCAGGGCGTGGATCTTGTCCGCAAACCCCAGCAGCTGAGGAAACTTGCCAGCGATGGAAGTGGCGCCATTCATATTGCCCAGCTGATACGTCACTGTGCGCGTGGAATCTGTCTGAAAGGCCAGATAGATCAGGTCGTACATCGTTCTGATCAATTCGCCAGGCGTTGTGTCGTCGGCGTCCAAATGCAGGTCTGTCGCGTTGATCTGAGGTTTGGGAACGTGCAGCCATCGCTCCGACTGTGCGACTCGCTTTTCGATCTGCCGCATGGATTCCAGGTACTCCTCCAGCTTTTGCTGATCCAGTTTTCCGAGCCGCCGCTGTAGAGACTTCGAATGCTCTAACGTCAGGTCCAGCATGCTGGCAGAATTTCGCAGCTGCTGAGTTTGCTTTTGCAAAGACTGAGTGTCTTTGCCGAACAGACGGTCGAAGATCATTCGCGGCTTGTTCATCGCCGGAATGGGCTGCCCCGTGCGACTGAACGACAGGGTGCTTGATCGAGTTGGTTCGCCGACTCCACCGTCCGTCGACATCACCAGAGAGGAAAAACGCGTTTTGTCGCCATGCTTCATCGCGATCAGCTGATCCATCGAAACGGAGTTGACGAGTCGCCCGCCTTTCAACTCGTATGCCGTCAGCCAGGTGTCCGCTGTGTCGTGCCCGTCCATCTTACGACCGTTGGGATGCGATAATCCGCCAAGGATTGTCAGGTCGCCGCGCAGCGATTCCAGCGATTGATGTGCCGGCGTGAGCTCGTATTCTGCACCGCTGCCCTTCGGGAACCAGTTCCATTCCGCAGCCGCTTCGTCTTCTTTACGAATCACGACGCCGTACGGGAAGTAAACGCCGCAAAAGCGTTTGGGGCGTTCGGTTGCAGATGCGTCCTGCGCCATGCACTCAAGAAATGGCAGGCCGATAGCGGCGCCGCATCCCTGTAACATGGTTCTCCGTTTCAGATGCCACGATCTTGACATTTACTTCACCTTCCGAAAGCCGGTTTGCTTACTCACCAAACGCATCGCTGCAGATGATTTCCGCGATCAGATGCCTTAACCGATAACCCGACGTTTTGAATTCTGCAGTCAGCCGGTCAACGGTTTCTTCGTCTGTGAATTCGAGGGAACGACCTAAGGCATAAGTTAACAACTTCACCACCACAGTTCGCGCGAATTCTTCGCTCTTGTGATCGGCCAGATAGGTTTTCAATTCCTGCAGCCCGTCGATCCGAGTTCCGTCTGGTAGTTCAACGGACGTCTCGACCGGATGTTCCAGCATCTGATTGCGTTTCTTCGGATTTCTGCGCCGAATGACGTCTCGCTGCAGGCCAACCGCATCAAACCCGTCCAATGCGACGCCCCACGGGTCGATCCCACGATGACAATCCGCACATGCCTCGTTTTCCAGATGTAACCGAAGTTGTTCCTTTAACGGCAATGACGCAATTTCGGGCAGGTCCTGATTCAGATTGGGAACATCAGGCGGCGGTGGCGCAGGAGGATCGTCCAGCAGTCGTTCGCGAATCCACACCGCGCGTTTTATCGGATGTGAATCATCGCCGGTGGAATTGGCAAGCAGTATTGAGCCCTGCCCCAGCAAGCCACCGCGCTGGTTGCCAGCCGGAAGGCGAACGGGCTCGAAAGTTGTCCCTCGCGGGCCGGCGATTCCATAATGTCGCGCCAACGGTTCGTTAAGCATTGCGAAGTCAGCATCCAATAACTGAATTGCGCTGGTATTTGTACGCAGGATTTCCGCGAAGAACTGCTGAGTCTCCTGTTGAAGGTGAGGTTTCAGGCTCTCATCAAAGTCCGGATAGAATTCGGGATTCACAGCCACACGATCGATGCCGCTCAGGTCCAGCCACTGGTTCGTGAACTGCTCAACGAACGCTTCAGACTTGTCATCCGCCAGCATTCGATCGACCTGTTGCAGAAGTGTGCTGCGATTTCGCAATTCCGCATTCGCAGCCGCTTCGAACAACTTCGTATCAGGCATCGTGCTCCACAGAAAGCAGGACAGCCGAGCAGCCAGCTCAAAGTCGTTCAGTTTCCTGCCATCGTCCTGTGGTTCGGTAATGTAAAGAAAGTCTGGAGATACTAACGCCATCGCGAACACTTCGCGCATTGTGGCTTCAAAGCTTTCCGATGTGGGTCGAACGATATCGAAGTATTTCAAATGAGTTTCCAGATCCGGCTCAGTGACTGGTCGCCGGAACGCTCGCGGAAGAAACGCTGTCAGAGCGTCCCGCGCCGCGGCGCGTTCGTCTTCTGTGGAAGACGGTATTCGCGGGATAATGTCGGTGTGGTACTTTGGCGGCCAGCTGACAAAGACTGGAGCTGTGAAACTAATTTCTTCGATGACAATCCTCGGAAAGGCAGGGTCTTCCTGATAGACCAGTTTTTGTTTCTTCTTCTTTTTCTTTTCGCCCTTTGCGACTGGTTCCTCCGAAGCCACGGGTGGCGGGGCTGGCTGGCCGTTGGAATAGATGTTTTCAAGCCACACCAGCATTCCGGGATACTTGCTTTGCGTTCGAGTTTGAATGGGGAACTCTTCAAACCGAGCACGAAACTCAAAGTCCTGAGACTCCTCGTGCGACACATCCACCCGCCCGACGATTTTAGACGGAGCTCGAACGTCCGATCGGTAACCCAAAGTCACCTGCATGATCGGGTACGCTGCTCCGTCAGGAATTTCCGCGTGGGCTTTGATTCGCAGCAGGAATTCGCCTTCGTCGGGAAACTTCGGGATGCGGGCCACAAACTGTCCTGTACGGCCGAGTCGATTTGTATAGTTGCCTTTTCCCTTATCCGCTACGGTTTCTGTCGCACTGTGTGCAAAGACTTCCGGGGACGGTCCTTCAACGATGGCTCGCTGCAGTCCTGCTCTGGCCGCCTTCAGGTAATATTCCAACTGCAGCGCAGACATTTGCAGCGCCGCTCCGTTGTTCGAAAAGCCATCTTCGCTGATGGGATCCGGAGGCAGGTTGGCCGTGTAATCCAGGTCGACGCCCAGTAGATCGGTCATCGTGTTTTGGTATTCGAAGCGATTCAGTCGCCTTAACACGACCTGTCCGCTGGTCGCCTTGCGAGCCTTCTTGAGTCTCTGCAATTGGCCGTTAATCCAGCCGGTCAGCACGCGGCGTTCGTCGGCCGTCAACGGAACTTCGTCTTCCGGCGGCATCTCCCCCTTGTTAATGGCGTTCAGAGCATCATGCCACGTTTCTGCACCGCGAGCATCTGCGACTAAATCTGTCGAGAGTTCATCCAGCCGGACATCAGCCTTCTGTACTTCGGCGCCATGACACTTCACGCACTTCTGCTGCAGAACCTGTTTGACCTGTGCGTAGGAAGCCTGGTCTGCCGCCGCCGGACGATCGGACGCAAGCGCCAGGCACGCAAACAATAATACTCTTTGGCAGGATGTCATCGCGGAGGAATCAAACAGCGATCATGGAAGGAGGCAACCGGACATAGCGTACCAGCCACATCCCCCGGATTCTACAGGGATCACGGGCCATTCGCTGTGCGTGAAATTCAGAAGGTAAATCGAATTCCCGGAGACGGTTGAACAACCGCCCTATTTGAATTCCGAGTCGGATGACGGTGGCCCAGGGTTACAGTTGGAGTTGTTTAAGGCTCTGTTCGTTCCTAATAAAAACCGCCAGCGCTGACGCATTAGATCACACTTAGGCGTTCTTAGGTAATGCTCAGTCAGCACGAGTGAATTGTCACGATGATTGGAATAAAAGCACCAGTGACACGGGAAATATCGCGATTCGTTGTGTATGAAAACTTGCCGCCTGGAACTTAGAACCGCTAATATTAGCCTGGCCTTAGCGAACGCTTCGTGTCGGCCACCTTTAGCGAAAGCAGCGTGAGTGATCTTAGTCTCAAATATTTCTAAAGCGTTTGGAGCCACTCAAGCCGTCGACGACGTAAGTCTGGAGATCCATCCGGGCGAAGCCTTCGGGCTGCTCGGTCCTAATGGAGCGGGAAAGACGACCACGCTGAGCATGATGGTGGGCCTGTTGACTCCGGACTCCGGCACGGTACTCATTGACGATCAAAATCCTGCCGACGCCGCAGTTCGTGAGAACATCGGAATCGCTCCGCAGGCATTGTCGCTGTACGAAGAACTGACTGCCCTGGAAAATCTGAAGTTCTTCGGACAGCTGTATAAACAGTCCGCCACGAACCTCAAACAGCGGATCGAATGGTCACTCGAATTTGCATCACTCACAGATCGCCGCAACGATTTGGTAAAGACTTTCTCCGGCGGAATGAAACGTCGACTCAACATGGCCATCGCTTTGATCCACGACCCGCAAGTCATTCTGTTTGACGAACCCACCGTCGGTGTCGACCCGCAGTCGCGGAATCATATTTTTGATTGCATTGAAAAACTGAAATCCGAGGGCCGGACCATCATCTATACCACGCACTACATGGAAGAAGCTCAGCGGTTATGTGATCGGATTGCCATCATGGATCAGGGAAGCATCCTTGCCATGGACAGCGTATCGCAGCTGCTGCAGCAGCACGGCGGCGATTCTGAAGTCGAAGGCGAATTGGCGGCAAATCCAGACGCCGCTTCGTGTCCGGGTGTCCAGGAGGACGGACGGTTTCTGTTTCGGGCCGAGAATCCTTTGCGGGAAATCATGCGGCTGTCAGAGGTCGGGGTTTCGTTTAAGACGCTCCAAATTCGTGCACCCAATCTGGAAACCGTTTTCCTGTCCTTAACCGGACGCACCCTGCGTGACGATTGACAGCGCGGTTCTTCGTCGTTTCGCCCTTATTGGTCATTCCGTTCGCGAATCCTGAATACAATCTCCCTATGCAACGCATATTCATCCTGGCGTTCAAGGATCTAAAACTAATCACTCGAGACAAGCTTGGCATGTTCTTCATGCTGGCTTTTCCGGTGATGATGGCGTTGTTCTTTGGTTCGATGATGAGCGGTATCGGGAAATCCGATAGTGCAACGCTGAAGGTCGTCATTGCCGACGTTGACAAGTCTGAAATGTCAGCCAGATTTATCGAATCTATGATGGAAATCGATGCGGTGGAAGTCATCGAACTGGAGCGCGATGCGGCGATTGACAGTGTCCGCCGGGGAAAACACGTCGGCGTAATTGTGCTGCCAAAGGGGTTTGGCGAAACTGCCGGGATCTTCTGGGAGGAAGCTCCCGCGATTGAGCTGGGGCTGGATCCATCGCGAAAAGCGGAAGCAGGTATGTTACAGGGCATGGTGATGCAGTCGATGGGGCAGCTTGTCGGAACTCGTCTTCAGAATCCTTCAATGCTGAAACCCCTGATCGAAAAATCGAAGCAGCAGTTGCTCTCCGACGATTCAATGCCGGCCGCCGTCAAAGCGGCGCTGGGTACGCTGATGGATTCAACGACTACGATGTTGGAGTCCCTTAGGACTGTGCGGGAGACGAGTGATCAGGAAGCGTCAGGAGATTCGGGAGACAACTTGGGGTTCCAGATGGCACGGGTGCAGCAAATCGACGTCTCCAGGCAGGCAGAACCAGGATCGAAGGCAGCGATGATGCAAAATCTTCGATCAGGCTGGGACATCAGTTTTCCGCAGTCGATGGTGTGGGGCATTCTGGCCTGTGTGGCGGGCTTCGCGACATTGATTGTGCGCGAGCAAACGATCGGGACGCATACGCGGCTGCTGGTTGCGCCGGTCAGTCGCGTGCAGTTGTTGGCCGGAAAAGGCCTGGCTTGCTTTCTGTGCCTGATTCTTGTTCTGACAACGATGACTTTGATCGCCGTGGCACTCGGAATGCGGCCGCGACGGTGGGATCTTCTGGCGATGGCAATTGCTTCGATCGGTGTTTGTTTTGTTGGTCTGATGCTGCCGCTGTCGCTGATGGGAAAAACGGAGCAGGCGGTGTCAGGGGCCGTATGGGGCGTGTGTACCGTGATGGCGATGTTCGGCGGTGGCATGATTCCGCTGATGTTCATGCCGGACTTTGTTCAGACGCTAAGCAATTTCGATCCCGTCAAGTGGGCCGTGTATGCAATGGAAGGCGCGATCTGGCGTGGTCTGACATTCCGAGAAATGTTGCTGCCGTGTGGAATTCTCGCGGGCACCGGCGTCGTTGCCGCGGCGATCGGAGCGAAAATTATCTCACGTCGACAGTAGCGACGATCGAATGTTCGTCAAGTGTCGTAGGATGAGTAAGTCGAAACGGAAATCTCAGCCGCACTCGACAGATGTGGAGCTCGAACTTTTGTAGGTGTTGTGGGACCACGTCGTGTCGCCAGTTCCGTCCAGCCAGCGTCTCATGAATTCGGTGGGTTGCGGAGCGATTCTGACTGCAGATCCGTTGCGGCCGACGGTAACCCACGCAAATTGGAAGGTACTGTGCGGATATGCAGGTCACGCTGAGGAAACGATATTTCGATTCCGGCGTCCTTGAATTTCTGGTCAATGGATTCGTGAACTTCTGTGATTGTCCTCAGGCGGTTGTCCAGATTTGGCAGGTAACACCGTAGCCGAAGATTCAGTGTGCTGTCGCCAAACCCTTCGAATGTTGCGATTGGACCAGGATCTTTCATCACATTGGGGTTCTCCGCCGCGGCTTCCAGCAGCAAAGAACGGGCGTTGTTTGTGTCCGTTCCATAGGCCACGCCCACGTCAATGACGATTCGGTTGGTCTGATCGGAAAGCGTCCAGTTCAGCAATCGCCCCGTGACGAATTCCTTATTCGGCACGATGTATTCCTTCCGATCCCAGTCCGTGATGGTGGTTGCTCGAATTTGAATCCGCGAAACGACACCGGAAACATCGCCAATCGTAACGACGTCACCGATTCGAACCGGACGCTCAAACAAGATGATTAACCCGGACACAAAGTTGGCGAAAATTTCCTGCAGACCAAATCCCAAACCAACCGTCAGTCCGGCCGCCAGCCACTGAACTTTCGCCCAACCGATACCCACGACAGAAAACGCCGATACCAGCCCGATCACGATGATCGAGTATCTCGCGATCATTCGAGCTGCGTATCGCGTCGACGCATCCAGGGGCAGTCGGACCAGCAGCGTGATCTCCATCAACCCGGGAATGTTTCGCGCGGCCGTAAATGTCAGCAATCCAATCACGATTGCGATTAGTGCGTCCGCCACGGTGATGAATTCCCGAACCGATTCTGTGCGAAATTTTTGCAGGCCTTCGTCTGTATATTCGACGGTATGGTCAACGATGGTCGGCCACAAATTCCATGTGTCCAGAATTCCCAGTGCCGGCAGAACATCAACCCAGATAAACCAGGTGATCACCAGCCCCACGATTGCCAATCCCGAATCGATCAGGCGTTGCGTTTGATCACTGACTTCGGTGAGATCGACGGGGGCTTCTGTGGGTTGAGGCAGCGGAATGTTTGACGTGTTCTGAGAAGCATTAGCCGTCTCGACCAGCGCCTGTCGCTTGAGTCGAGCTTGCTGAATCCGGAGTTCTCGATGACGTAGTACGTACCAGCGGACCAAAAACGATCGGACAACCAACAAGCCAATCAGTGCCCAGGTCACTATGTGAAGTCGCCAATTCAGTTCATACGCGGTGTAATAGAATCCCAAAATGGCCATCGCAACGAGAATGAGGGGTACTGAGACCGCAATCAAAAACAAAGGCCAGCGAAGCCGATACGATCGCCCTTTTGGATTTGCGAGGAAGAACTCGCGAAAGATACCAGTTGCCGGGTGCAGAATCTGAACCTGAAAGTAAGCCAGGGCCAGCAGCGATGCCACGAACGCCAATCGTTCCAGTGCGTCAGCTCCCTGAGCTGCTTCCCACGCGTGCAACAGGTTTTCAACAAACAGCAGAGGAAGCAGAACGACGATCAGAGTGGAAATCTTCTGGCTGAGAAGCCGCACGCCATCGCGCCAGCCGAAATGTGCCAGACCCAGTCCGGCTGGTCGACACAGTTGCCGAAGCAGGTTCAGCGTGAAGAATCCAGCGGTCATTGCCAGCAGTCCAAAGCCGACGGCCCGAGCAAAAGGCGTCGCGTCCGGGATCGACAACAACCTCCAGCAAAGGAACGCGGGAAACGCTGGCCAGATCAATGACAGGACCAGCGTCAGAACGGCCGCTCTGGCTGTGGGTTGGAATTCACGACACGTACTTTTTGTGACCTGACCGCCAATCGCAGTCAGATTTCTCCTGAACCGTTGCCGAACACCAACCAGCAGCAACAGAAGTCCGGCGAAAAGAAGCCACAGCCATGCGGACGAAACGGAGTCGTTCTGCAAAGTGTGACCGACGCCCGCCCACGGCGCGCGCGAGAGCAACAAGCCGCTAACTTTAAGCAAATCCTCGAAGTCTTTACCGTTGGGCAGCGGATGACTGCGAATCCAAAGCACTCGTTCCCGAATAAACGTACTGAATTCTTCGATCTCGCGAATGTATTCCTGTTCGATGGCATCAAGTTCGCCCAGTCGGTCAAACAACTCGCCATCGTTTTTCTCCAGCGTTGTGAGAGTCTTCAGGTGATCCTTCGAAAGTCGCAACTCGATGTCTTCCACAACAGAGCGATTTTCGTTTGATTCCAGGACATCGATACGAGCAACGAGTTCCGGTGTCTGGTCTTCCAGTTCCAGTCGACTGAACTCCAGTTCCCTCATCGTTTCCTGTCGAGTTGCGCATCGCCGGTGAATTTCGCGAGGATCGGCCAGATCTCTGAGGTGTCGTCGAAGTTCGAGACCGATGGCTCCGGTCAGCCCGACTCGTTCGATTCGGTTGTCAACAACGTTTCTCAGCGTCCGCTGAGCGTCCAGTGCTTTTTGAGCGGTCTGAAGTTGTGTCGTGGCCATTGTGAGCTGCGACGTGGCCTTGATGTTGTCCTTTGCCAGCTTTGCTGTTTCGGCGGCTTCGGCGAGGTCAGCGGGAGTCGTCAACTTTTCGCTGTAGAGATAACCAGTTGTAAAATCGTAGGGAGTCGCGGCAGCTTCTCCGCTGGCGAATAGCGCCAATTGATCGGCGATATATAGAGCGTCCTGGCTTCGCTTAACGGTAATTCGTTTCTGCAGTTCGTCGACTTCCTGTTGACGAAATGCCGCATCTTTCTTGGCGAGTTGAATCCGCAGAGCTGTCAGGTCAGCCGCTTTTTCCGCGTCGAATCGAGAGAGTTCCGCTTGCCACGCCGGAGCTGCCACGGTGAGCCTTCTAAGCCTGGCTTGCCGCAATACCCTTCGCGCGGATGAGAGCAGTGGCAGTTCATCAGCAGGAGCCGGGTCGGCGAGTTCCTTTTCGATCAGTTCCTGTTCACCAGCAAGCGCTGCCATATCGCGAGTCAGTGTTGTTCGCAGTTCGCTGCGCCGTTTGGGTTCGGCCTCCAGTGTGGCGAGCTTCGTTTTGGCCTCCTGCAAAGCAGGCTGTCGGGTCGCCAGTTCCGCGGTAAGTTCCTGCAGCGAGGCGTCGGAATCGATTTCGGCCAGTAGATCGCGGTTCGGAAACGACAGAGCTGCTTGAATCTCGGCAGCCTTTGCCGCGATTTTGTCAATGGCCGCTCGATTGAGCGGGGCTTCCTGTTCCAGCTTAACGGCCTGAGCGATCGCGTCCGCCGCGTCTTTGAGTGTCTCAAGGATTCGGTTTTTCGGATCTTCCTCAAGATCCGTCGCAGCCTCGACCTGCTGACGAAATTTCTCCACAGCTTCCGCCGAGATCAATTTTCTGTCTGGCTCTGCATCTTCCGACGTTTGGGCCTCAGCGTCTGCTGGTGGTTGAGCATTCGCGCCAGAGCTGAACAGTATCGCGCTGAGAAACGCAACCACGAACGACATTCGCAGAGCGATAACACGCGTTTCGGAGATCTGTTGTTGTAATCGCCAAGGACGAAGTGTGTGAAGCATAGTATCAGGATGAATCATGGAATCGGCGAGCTGTCAGATGCTTATTGATTGCGCGGCTCGGTCGCACAGAGCTACGGTGTCGTGATTGGTTCAGCATGTTAGCTGAAATCAGCGATCCTGTGATGGGCAACCTGCTCGGCTTTCCGCGTCAGTCTGCAGTGATCGTCCCTGACAGAACCGTCGCAGTTGAGGCAGGGGCTGATTCTGTGGTTGATTGCTTCCGCCAGCGTCTCATTACAAGCCAGAACAGTATTCCGCTGATGGCGGTTGTCGCGAGTTCCGGGGCCAACTCCGGAAGTGAGTTACTATCACCGAAGAATATATCTACGGTTGCGTCGATGCTCATGAAGAGAGCCATAAAGGCGAACGCCCATGCCAGCGTGTATCTAAGCCATGCGATCCGGATTCGGTGGCCACGCTGCAACAGCGTGAATCCAATGGCTGTGCCGTAGACGACGGGAATCATCGCGATACATTGAAATGCGAAAATTATAAGCAATGCGACAGGCGCAGACGCGAGTCTGTCGCTGCGAAGGCGATCTGCACCACACCCGCTCGTTCATCCGGCGGTATGTCTTCCAGTCCGGTGAAGAGTTTCTCTGCTTCCTTTTGCTTCGCGACCTTCGACTCATCGTCCTTCGGCCACAATGCACTGGTCAATACCTTCGTCCGTGCGTCATCGTTGGTCATTCGCAGCAGAGGCATCCAGCCCAGCAGAACAGAAAATACCGTGGTCAGCAAAATGGCTGTCATGCACCCGGTGCCCAATGCCTTCCAAACCGTTTTCGGGCGTCCCACCAGTGCATTCAGGAAGCCGACCGACGGCCATAAGATAAACAGCAGCGAAAATCCCATCGTCAGATTGAACCAGTTGGGGAGCTTTCCAAAAGAAAACAGCCAGGGCCGCTGGTCTAGCGGAAATCGGTCGTAGACCTCGCTGAAATCTCCGCCCGCCACAAACGTCAACGCGAACGGCATTGTTGCTAGGATTCCCATCAGGACGGCGAAGCCAATAAACGTGATTTGTCGATTCTGTCGAAACCAGCGACTGGCCTGAGCCATCAACGACGACGACGACGACGACGACGACGACGACGACGCGCTGATACTGATCGGTTCATTGGCCACCCAGGCTTCCAAATCGTTTACGACGGCCAGTGCGGACGGGTAACGCTCGTCGGGAACGTGTTCGAGACACTTTCGGCAGATGAGTTGCAGGTCACGGTCGACGCTGGGGAAGTTTTTTTGTGGCGGTTCCAACTTTCCTTCACGCACCTGCAACACTGTTTCCATAGCGGTTGCTCCACGATAAGGCGGAACACCAGTCAGCAGTTCGTACATAATCGCGCCGAGTGAATAGATGTCGGCAGCCGTCGTGATGACAGCATTCCCCGTGGCCTGCTCAGGCGGCATGTAACTTGGCGTCCCCAGCACAGCCCCGGTGTTGGTTAGGTTGCTGCCATCCGCCGTGTTTCTGGCTAGTCCGAGGTCTGTGATTCGTGGTTGGTCATCCCCTTCCAGCAGAATGTTCGCCGACTTCAGGTCGCGGTGCAGGATCCCGCGCTGGTGAGCGTGATGCACGGCTCGACCGACTTTGGCGAGCAGTTCCATGGCTTTGTGAGGATCCGCGTGGAATTCCAGCAGGCGATCAGCGAGCGATCCGCCTTCGATATGAAATCGCTGCACGTCTCCTTTCGAAGAAAACCGCCCACTGAGAATCATCTTCAGCGCTGTGATACGGTTCAGTTTAATGTGCCGGGCTTTGTAGATGACGCCCATTCCGCCGCGGGCGACTTCTTCCAGCAGTTCATAGTCGCCGAACTGTTTCCCGACCGGGCTGTCAGAAGTGTCCGGTTGCTCTGGATTCGTGAGTCCTGGTTTGAATGTGACGCCGTGAATTGCCTGACACGCGGCGCATAATCCGTCACTTAGCTGGTCCGAATCTTCGCCGCATTCATTGCATTTCCGCTGTGACATCTTACTCGCTTCGTCGGTCGCAGGCCCTGGGACAGTTGGGCATGATACCTATGATCTCAACATAGGCACAGGCTGCACGGCACTGCATCTCCGAATCTGGTATGCTGAGGTTTATGTCCTTAACCTTCGAATTGCCTGCACGACTGATCGATTGTGATTGCCCCATATGCAACTGCGGAATGAACCGGAATCAGTGCCTCATCGACACCGCTGTTATGTTTGCTATCGCCCCGCAGCGACTTGCTTTTGCCATGTCATTCCGTCGATTGCCAATCGGACTCATATTCTGATTCTGCAACATGTCAAAGAACGCTTTCACGCGTTTAACACAGCCCGCATTGTAAAACATGCGCTGCAGAATTCCATGTTGATTGTCGACAAAACGGCGACACTGGCGACCACGGCCCTGCCGCTCCACGCGAACACGGGTGTGCTGTTTCCGGGCGATGATGCCAGGCTTTTGTCGGATGTGCCACCTGATGAACGGCCTGAGCAACTGGTGATTCTGGACGGAACGTGGCACCACGCGAAGACGTTGATGCGTGCGATTCCGACGTTGAGTAAACTGCCCCGTTATCGGCTGGAGCCTGCTTCGCCCAGTAACTACCGAATCCGGAAAGAGCCGACCAAAATGGCGGTGTCAACATTGGAAGCAACCGTTGAAGCACTGCGCGCACTTGAGCCTGAAACTGAGGGACTGGACCAGCTGGTGGGGGCTTTCGATTACATGATTGATACGCAGGTGCAGCATCCTCAACAGGCAGGCCGACTGCGATTACAGAAACGCGAACTTACGGCGCCAGCGAACATTCCACACGTCTTGCTGGACGACATCGACAATGTGGTTGTGGCGTACGGGGAAGCTTCGCACGGTCGCAACGACAGTCGCGGGCCTCAACAGCCCGTGTATTGGGTGGCTCAGCGTTTGGGGTCTGGTGAGACGTTCGAATGTCCGATTCAGACTTACGCGACGGATGTTCCCGGATTTCTGCAGCATCTGGAACTTGGCGAAGCCGACTTCGCAACGGCGTCGACGACCTCTGAGTTCGCTGAAGCCTGGCGGCGCTATCTCCGGCCGACCGACACGATTGCCGTGTTCAATCAGGGAACGTTGCGACTGCTGTCATCGGTCGGGGCGGTGTGTTCGCCGTCTGTGACGCTGAAGTGCGTCGATATTGCTCGCGACTGCCGGACGCTCGACAAAGTGCTGGAAACGCTCAAACTGTCCCCACTGGAAGTGCCGCACAAAGGACGTGCCGGGCGTCGTCTGGCCAATGCCATGGCGTACGCAAGTCATTTGAATCAGCTGGGGCAGAAAACGGTGAGTTGCCATGACGAAAACAGTTCGGAGTGAGAAACGCTTCCCGTCGATCGCCGCAGCGTTGTTGGCGGCCTTCATGATTATCGGCTGCGCGCCGGATCTGCGGACTCAGCGGATCAATCTGATCTGCGAGGGAACTGACAAGGCGGCTCTGCAGGAACTCATCACCAGCGGCGAACACGACAAACGCGTCGGTCGTGGTGACGAGTCCGTGGCGGATTCCTGGTGGTATCCGATTCACATTGCAGCGTTCGCAAATAATCCCGTTGCGCTGCAGGTAATGCTTGAGGCAAACGTGGACCCGAACATTCAGGACGTTGATGGAGCAACGCCGTTGATGCGATTGTTTTCCGGTGGCAGGGAAGGAGACACTCAAGCCAGCATCGAACTCCTGGTGAAAGCCGGTGCCGATGTCAATATCGCAGATCGCACTCAAAGCACGCCATTGCACATGGCCGCGAACTATGACTTGCATGAATGCCTGAAGGCTCTGGTTGAGGCGGGTGGGCACGTTAATGCGAAAGATCGTTTCGGCAATACGTCATTGCACCTGGCTGCGTCAGCCATTGGCGGAGTTGCGCCGAAGACCTTTGAAGTGCTTATCGAACTTGGCGCGGACAGAACGGCAACGAACGATGCAGGAAAAACGCCACTGGAACTCTGTCGCGAAAACAAGTGCGACTGCGAAGATTTGCTGCAGGACGAGCAGTGACCTCAGCCGCGTCCTTACGTCGCTCCTGCGCGTCACTCTTGGGTGTTCCGCATTCTCGCATGACGTTCCAGGAACACCGAAGCGTCACGATGGCAGAATCGGCTACAAAGCTTTATTCTGTCCGGCGGCGGATTCGAAATACGCGATCAATCTAACCTGTAACAGAGAGATACTGATGAGAGGATTCTTTACCGTCATATTACTTGCCGTTTCCACGGTCGCTTCGTCTTCATTTGCGGAGGAGGCGTTTCCGCTGCGGGCGAAACGGATTCTGTTTCTCGGTGATTCCATCACGAACTCGGGCTACTACGTCGCGGAAATCGAGACACAGATGAGGATTCAGGGCGTCGAGCCTCTGCCGGAATTCATCAACATCGGTCTGCCCAGCGAAACATGTACCGGCCTGTCAGAACCAGAGCACCCGTTTCCGCGGCCGGATGTTCATGAAAGACTGGATCGTGCGCTGGAGAAAGTGAAGCCGGACGTGGTTGTCGCCTGTTATGGAATGAATGACGGCATCTATTACCCGTTCAGCGAAGACCGATTCACAGCCTATCAGGCGGGCATCAAGAAAATCGTCGACAAGGTACACGCGATTGGTGCGAAGATCGTACTGGTGACACCGCCACCCTTCGATCCCAATCCACTGAAGTCAAAGCCGGGCAAACTGCTGCCGGCCGGCGCTGAAAAATATGCCTGGTTTGCGATTTATGAAAACTACGACAGCGAAGTTATCAAACGTTATGCGGCGTGGGTGATGACACAGGCGGACGCTGCCGATATGGTCGTCAATGTGCATGGGCCGCTGACAGAATTCCTTGTGGAACAACGCAAGCAGGACCCGACGTATCACGTGGCTGCGGATGGAGTGCACATGAACGAAGCCGGCCATCGGGTGATGGCCGAGGCCATATTGAAAGCGTGGGGGATTGAATCCTGGGAGGAGCCTTCTGCGGAACTCAGAAAACTAATCAAGCAACGGGAACATGTTCTGCACGACGCGTGGCTGACACATGTTGGACACAAGCGTCCCAGCGTCAAAAATGGATTGCCGCTGGAAGAAGCCACTGCGAAAGCCATTGAACTGGAAAGCAAAATCCTGCCGCTGGTTGAAAAATCGAAGCGGCCAACGGCCTCCATCAGAGCTTCTACAGGCGGCAGAATTCACCAGGTGCATTACCCGGCCGGGCTGAAAACAGGCCAACTGCAACTGTACGTCGACTACTATTTGTGGGTTCCTGAGGGCGTCGAAAAATTGCGAGGGATCATCGTGCATCAACACGGTTGCGGTACGGGAGCTTCCATCGGCGGGCAAACGGCAGCAGACGATTTGCATTGGCAGGCCCTCGCGAAAGCTCAACAGTGCGCATTGTTGGGCTCATGCTACGAACCTCGCCAGGCTGTGAACTGTCGATTGTGGTGTGATGCCCGTCGCGGTTCAGCGGCTCGATTTCTGACGGCGCTGGAGCATTTTGCGACTGCCACGGGGCATCAGGAAATCAGCACAGTGCCCTGGTGTTTGTGGGGGCATTCCGGCGGCGGCTTTTGGGCGTCCCTGATGCAGACACTGTACCCTGAACGGATTGTCGCGATCTGGTTGCAGTCGGGAACAGCATTCGGCTACTGGACCAATGGCGAAATCGAAGCGCCGAACATTCCTGCGGGGGCTTACGGAGTCCCGGTGATGGCGAATCCGGGACTGAAGGAAAAGGATCACGAGCGATTTCATGTCGCGTATGACGGATCGAAAGCGATGCAGCAGGAATATCTTTCGAAGGGCGCGACGTTCTTCGAATTCGCCCCGGATCCGCTGACGGGCCATGAATGTGGAGACTCACGCTACCTGTCGATTCCCTTCTTCAGCTTCTGGTTGACTCACCGGATCTCTTCAGCCGCCGCTGACGCGGGACTGGCGTCTGTCGATTCAGGCGTGCTCGATCAGTGGAAGTTTCAGATGGCACAGAAGCACAGCGAATTCATCCGCGTGGGTAGTGTCACCGACAGTACTAAACCGGACAGTCCTGCGAACGTTCTTGCCAAACGGCTCGATGGTGGAGCCGTGCAGATTACCTGGACCGCCGAAGCGGACTTCGAAAGCGGTATCGGTGGCTTCCTTATTCTGCGTGATGACCAGGAACTAACACGACTGCCAGAGAAACCGGTGGGACGCTTTGGGAGACCGCTGTTTCAAACGATGTCGTACCACGATTCGCCAGAATACCCGCTGCCAAAAATGGAGTTTATCGATCGCACTGCACCGACCAATCGGATGCCAACGTATGCGATTCGGACGATGAACAGCGTGCAGTTACTGTCAGAGCCGACTTTGAGCCGTTGAACGTGTGTTTCGCAGTTCAAACGTGTGTTTCGCAGTTCAAGCCGGCTTACCGGGCCACTGCGGACTGCACCGCTTTTTTGTTCTTATCGCTGGTTTGGCGCGTTGGTGGCAGCGGCGTCCTGCTGCCCAGCTTCTGATGTCGCAGGTCTTCGACCAACGTCACCAGTTCTGCTTCAAAGCCTTCCAGGCCACCGATCAGCTCGCTCATCCACTTGCAGATCGAACCTTCGCCGACGGCTCCCACCACACGGATGTGTCCGACTCGCATGCCCTGCACGATCAGCGGGATTTCTGATTTCCATTCCTGGTGCGTCGCGGTGTTCGTCTTGCGCTTCCAGCTGGCGTGATAAACCTCGCCAATTTGAGGTAGATTCACCATCAGTTCAACAGCGTCCATTTCGAATCGCTCTGCGAACGCGGTCAGGGTTTCCCAAAGATTCTGCCAATTGTGGTCGCCATTCAGATGCACTTTTTCGTCATGCAGCACGGTTTGGACGGGTGCTGAGCGAGTCAGCATAGAACCTGTCAGGCGGCGTAATCGTGTCGACAGCAGATTCATTTCGGTATGTCCGAATGACCGAGTCAGCACCAGCAGTGACAGAGCTGTTACTACGCCAATAACGGCGATGAGATCGTTCTGCATCAAAGAAGCGCCGATTGCTCCGAGTCCTGTTATGCCGCACAGGCCAGCCACGATCACCAGCAACCAGCCGCCGCTGGCACCTTTGCGTTCCAGACAATGGTGCAGGTGTCCGCGGTCGGTCTCGTAAATGCTGCGCCCAGTCAGTTTTCGTCGCACGATGGCCATGCTGACGTCAAACAGGGGAATGGCCCAGATGGCGGTCGGCATAATCAGTGCCGCGGCGGCGTATTGTTTAATAGAGCACTTCAGCGCGACAGCGCCCAGGATCAGGCCGATCAGCATGCTGCCCGAGTCCCCCAGAAACATTTTGGCTGGCGGGAAGTTGTAGATCAGAAACCCACAAAGGCTTCCGGCCAGTACCAGAGAAATCATCAGGCCATCGGGGCGAGCTCCGTAAATGAAACTTACTGCAGCGATCGACAGGCTCAACACGATCCCGGTGGTGCAAGCCATTCCGTCCACGCCGTCGATCAGGTTCAACGCGTTAATCGAACCCACAAGCACGATCAGAGTGACCAGTGGAGCCAAATCGCCAAAGGACAGCGGGTATCCGAAGACGGTGATTTCGCGAATGATAATTCCAGTCGGCAACAGCACGGCCGCGGCGACAATTTGTCCGGCCAGCTTTTGGCGTCCACGGACGCCGTAACGATCATCCAGGATACCCAGCGCGACGATCATTCCGCCAGCAACGAACAATCCCGCCAGAAACTTCGCGTCATGGGCTGTGGGTTTCAGGAGATCCGGGAACCACAGCAGTGTTACGGCTACAGCAACGATGGTGGACAGGAATAATGTTGGACCGCCGGTTAACGGAATCGGCTTCTCATGAAGCTTGCGATGACCGTCCGGGGCATCGACACAGCCAAACCGTACGGCAAGCCGCGCGAATAGAGGTGCGGTGAACGCACTAGC
>CALFOL010000152.1 GCA_937919915.1 uncultured Planctomycetaceae bacterium | reverse complement strand
GGTCAACCAGTCTTCCCGTAACCTGAGAAGTTGGCTTCAGCACAACGTCGCGTTCTTCGGTTTCCCCATCGATTTCCAGCACGGTCGCCAGGGACTTGTCGGCAGAATGTATATGAACCCGCGCGGATTGCGTCTCTCGTTCAATGTCGAACCGACCATCAGCATCCGTCTTGTCGACGAAATGATGGCGTGAAGCATTGAAGGTTGCATACACACCATAGACTGTGGCGTTCTTGATTGTCTCACCGGCACCATCGCGGACTACGCCGCGGAACTGCTGTAGCTCTGGCCGCGGCAAATGAAAGGTCCTGTGAATGTGTTGTTGATTGGTGATCGTAAATTTTTCCGCTTCTGCCTGACGAGGTCCGGACAAGATATAATCGCCCGGAGCGGCAAAGAACAAAAACAGACCGTTCTCATCCGTACGTGCGCTCGTTTGATGCTCAACGGCTTTCCAGAAATCCGGACCGTTCCTGGGGCGAAGCTGCTCAATTTCATCAGGAACACGCCCCAAATCCAGGCGTAGTGACACCCACTCGTCCGCAACGGGTTTTGCGGGAGTGCCGCGAGTCACTTCACCTCGGACAGCGGTTGCTTCCTGCAGTTCGATTTCCACACTCGTTACTGCCTTGCCCTCTCGGATCACGATCGGCGCTTTGTAGCCAACCATCGTGCCATGAGTGACGTGAGCCACATAGGCCTTTTCGGGAGCGACCTTCATCGAAAACCGTCCCTCGTCGTCTGTGGTCGCCCGACCATGTCCGGGATCAAAACTCATTCCAGTTCCATTGGCCAGAACCATGGCGCCGCCCACCGGATTGCCCGTTTGATCCGTTACGCGCCCTGCCAGCACAGTTCGCTGCCGCAGTTTGACCTCATAGTCGCTGGATTCTGCCAGGTCCGTCTGTTTAACGCTCAATCGATCAGCGTCATAGTCGTCCGAACGCGCCCAGAACGTCACGGCTTGCCGAAAACTGGGCGGTATCCAGTCGAACACAACAAGCCCGTCATTATCAGTGATCTGACGAAATGCCTGCGATCCGAAATTGGTCTTGCCACTATTACCTTCCTTGTTCACATACCATGGATAAATCGCCACGCCTGAAACCGGTTGCCCCTTCGAGTCCACGGCTTTCACTCGAATCGTCTGTGCACCGTTCAAAACCAGAGTCAGCTTTTCTGGAAGCCTAGGCGGATTCTTCACTAGGTAGTTATTCGTGTCCCGGACATCTGCTGAAAAATAGTCGTAGCCTTTGCCCGATTTGTAGGCGATCACCATCGGCGGCGCATCGTTTCCGGCAAGACGTGCCAATACAAGACCGTCTTCGTCTGTTGTCAACATGCCCACCTCTGAAAGGCGACTTTGCACAACCACATTTGCGCCGACCACGGGCACGCCGTGTTCATCAACGACGCGGACCAGCGATTCCATCAATGGTGAAAGTTTAGTAACCAAAGGCTCATCGATTCCGGGACGCTTTTGGTCATTGCTGGTGCTGAAGTACACGCTACCTGCCCAGTGTTTGGAGTCGGCCGCGTCACGAATCTCTAGAGCGAGTCGCTTTGTCCGGACGGGTACAGCAAACTGAAATTCTCCCTTTGCATCGGATGTCGCGGCATAGGCTGTTTCAGACAAGTCCTGCGCAACAACGTTGGCGTTTGAGACTGGTTGTTCGTTTTCGTCAACAACGCGGCCGCGCACGATCACTGTAGTCGCCCCTTCGTCCGCCGATGTTTGGGGCACAGGTTTCAGGCCCACACCTGTCGTCAGGCATTCCGACGGTTTGATAAGATTGGCGTCGTCAATCCAGTCCGTCCGATGCCCGTAGCCGTTCGCCAGTCTTTGCTTTGTGTATGTTTCAAACTCTGCTACGGAGATCACTGGCACTCTGTGCGACTCGGCAGCAGCCCGCAATTCGTCCCGGGTAGCCAGAAACTTTCTCGCCGAGTGGCGTTCCACGTCTGACTCAGCCTGATCGGGGTCCGGAACTCTACCCACGACAAGGTATGTTGTCAGCGGAGTAGTGCCAAAGTCGACCGGATCTTTGTGACTTGGAATGGGAACACGATTTCCGTCTGTCCCAATCTGAACATCGCGCACATAAGCTGCGTTGAACCAGTCAACGTTCCTGATTCCATCAAGATCGGCAATTGCAATGTGATCGACCGGCTGAATCCTGCGGATGTCCGTAAAGAAGTTCAGCCAAGGGAGTTCCGCCGCCTCGTTGCGAATAAAGTACACGCATCCAAGCTGAGTATGATCCCCGCTGCTAAGTTGTGGCAACGACCGGTCACGCTTGTTTTTGTCGCTTGAGCTAACCGAACGGTCGTCGAACCACAGAAGGATCGACGCTCGCTCTGTGCCTTCGGCCGTCTCAGGCCCCTGCAATCGAAATGCACGATCACAATGCTCAACAGACCAGTCTTTCGGGGCGACTCTTCTGAGCTTCTGTGTGAATTCTGCCAGCAGAAGTTTCTTATTAGGTCTGGGCAACGTCGGTAGCGAGTGAGTCGTAACTTTAACGTTTGTTTTCTGTCCGGGCTGGAGCGAGATGTTTTCGAACGTAGCCCATTGGCGATATGTTCCAATTCGATACTCAAAACGAACGATCTGATTCTTAGGCAGATCGTACACCAGCAAATAGGGGTCGTCGCTGACCGATTTGCTGCTCTCGTGTTGATGCCTATTGCCATTCCTGTCGATCGCCACAGGAGCATCCTCAACGATCATTGGAGCGGACGCTTCGAACGGACGCACAGTCTGCCTCTTCATCACAAGGTGCGTCTGCTGATTTGCTTCTTTCACAGATAACGGTTGAACACGCGTGTCGATTGATCTGGTCAATTCGTCAGTGGGATCGCCCCATTTTTTTCGACCGTCGCTGTTGAACGAACGGACGATGAAGTCCGGCCATTCTTCCATGCCGATTCGCAGGGTCGTTGTGGTTGGTTTTTCCCCTGAATACCGCGGACCAATGGCCGGGTGAAAGCCACTGGGACGCAGGCTGACAGCCCGATGCCCGTCTTCGTCATAGTCTCCATCGGGTTGAATGAACTGATAACCGAAGAAATATTCTTCTGTTGGCAGCTCCGCGAAACGGAATGCGACCTCTCGGCACTCGTCCTGACGGCCACGATGCGTCACGCCCATTAGAGGAACCTGCCACAACGCTTCATCCAGTGGCGTGTCTGGCAATTCAATGCGGTCTGCGGCCCACCAATTGCCTTTCCGCCAAGTGTGGAAACTCGCCCCGCCCCCGCAGTTCGACGGTCGCTCCGTTCAGCAGTGTCGCCACGATCGGCGCTGGCGGTTCAATGTTGCCACGAGAAGCGTTCACTCCGACCGAAGTCCCGGCAATTGCCAGCATGATGCCAGTCGCGATCAGCCCCAGTCCGACAAAGCCCGCTCCCGTACGGTTTCCAGCGGATTGTTTGTTGTCAAGCAGTCTTTTCACACGGGCCACCAACGATCCCCCGCGAGCGCTCAGTGCCAGCGTTGCAGCCTGCGCACGCAATTCGTCGACAGCTAACAAGGCACGACCGTAGGCAACGCGATCTCCGAGTTCTGCCACCACGATATCGTCGCAGCAGTTTTCTCGTTCGACGCGAATACAATTCGATAACCACCACACAGCCGGGTGATAGAAAAAC
>CALFOL010000151.1 GCA_937919915.1 uncultured Planctomycetaceae bacterium | reverse complement strand
AGCGACTCCCAACACAAGCACATTCAGTCCAAAGCAGCCTGCCGACGCCAGGGGATTCGACAGGTATGCCGGCCAGAGCTTGTTCCCGAGCGACAGCGGCGACAAAACCAGCTCAAACAGGATGATCGCGGTCAACCAACGAAACAAGGGTGTTGGAAAACGTCGACCAGACAACAGGATAGATGTCGTCTCAACATCTGGATGAATGCTGAGTTCATCTGGCGCCTGAAACGGGTTGTGTGGCACTTCAGTTGTCATTTGAAATGCCCTGTGGCTGCTGCACATCACGACGTCCCGAGAGCAGCACGATCACCGCCGTGCAAACAGCGCCGCCTAACCAGATCGTTCCAATGATTCTGTAATCACTTTCGTGTAATTCCTGATCGTGGAAAACGCCCAGCCCCACCAGCACCGTCAGCAGCATGCTCAACCAAACTGTCAGGTTAAGTACTTCGGCAAGCAGGATCGCTGACAATCGACGATAATTTCGGCCAATCCAAATACTCGCGATTGCCAGACACACCCCCGCCACCACCGCACTGTGTGGACCGGGATCGATGTAGCCAACGTCGTTCGCTTCAAGATACAGCGCGGTTGCCGTGACCAGAATCATGCTGACCGCTGTGACGCTGATCCACATCGCCCATGGCACCGTGTCTCGTTTGATCTGCTTTGTTGGCTCAGTTGCATTGCCGGGTGGTGCGTACGGATTCTTGGTCGAACTTAACATGCTTATTCGGCACCGGTGTTGAAAGGCAGCTCCTGTCCTGCACACGGATTTCTACGCAGCACGAACCTGTCATCAAAATTCGCTGACGACTTCGCCCCCGTTACGGGTGAAGATTCCCTTGACCGTATCTTCATCCAGCGAACCACTGATCGGTCGCACAGAGCCATCTGTAAACACTGCTTGAAATCCATCCGGCTGCACCCCGCCAAGTCCATCCAGCGGACTGTCGGGATTGAACTGGAAATCGTCCGGTTGAGTCCAGTAGACGGCGCGATCCGGAGAAACCTCCACCACCAAAACAGTATTCGACGTTCCATCTGTGAAGTCTCGGATACGAAATCCCTTCGCACCTTCGAATGCAGTGCCATCGCCAACTGGTGTTTGAAGCAACGTCTGCCCCGGCGGCAGCGTTGCCCCCGGACTGCGGAAGACGTCCGGCATGCGTTCAGCCAGCGGGCGATTTGTCGGGCTGTCCCACGGCTCTTCCAGATTAAACTGTTCGTACAAATCCTGTTGATCCAGAAATGGCAACAGATGAACTCGCCAGCTGAGCCATTTTTCCCCCGTCGGGCTTGTCCCGGCAGCATTCGGGAAGCGACCGTACTGATCGTGGAAATTGTGCATCGCCAGCCCGATCTGTTTCAGGTTATTCTTACTCGTGCTCTGTGCGACAGTCCGCCCCTGCATCATTCCCTGAGCCATTGCCTGGCCAATCAGCATGGGAATCTGATTGACCAGTTTCTGGCCTTCATCTGCTGCCTTGCCGGAAGAACGACAAATTGTGCCGACTGCCGTGATCTGCGTTGTCTCAGTCATCTTGCGGATGATGTCGACTATCGGGCCCATCATTGCAGCCTGTGGGCTCTGCGCGAGCCCGTCTGCCTGAGCAGCGCTCTCCTTGTTTGCTGTCGTAAGTGCCGCTTTCATCGCTTGAGCACCGTCGGCATCTCGACATCGCGCCGCCATGGCGACCCCGATATCGTTGGTCAGGTCGAAGCTCAGTGACACCGCGGTCACATGTTGACGAATTGCCTGGACTGTCGCCTGACCACCTGGCGGTCCTTGCGGTGGTGCCTGGAAATTCGGATGTTGAAAGATCGCCGGGTCCTGCGGCGAAAACAACACCTGCATCACGGATTCATTATTCAGCAACTCTGTATCCAGAGTCGTGGGCCTTGACGAACTCGCGGCCGCCTGTTTCACGGCCGATTCAACGCCCACGATTGCGGTTGAAGAGTCGGCAAACCAGATTACCGGGGCCCGCTCGCCTGGTAGACGAATCAATGTGAGCGCACCTTCGTTAACTGATTGCGCACCAGGAATCGTCGCCAGAAGTTTTGCCGCATCAACAGCTTTCTTCAGTCGCAGCACGCCGATGGCAGGCAGACTTTCCGGAGTCGGCGGTTGTCCGCTCATGAGCGCTTTCACACCGCCGATGCCGACAGTCAGTGAGTCCAGGTCTTCCAGTCCAAACCCAGCCTGATCTCGAAACTGCTGTAGCGGTCCGCTGATCAGTGGTGACTGCAGCAACTGACCGACTGGTCCTGCCAGCAAACGATCGAAATTGATATGGGCCATGCCTTCTGATTGTTGCGGCAGCCACTGCAGACTGATGCCGTTGGGGACGACTGTTGATTTGGTGGTTGGAGTTGGAGACTCTGTGTCGCTTGCCGCGGGCGCTGCATTGGTTGAGGAAGTCGCAGGCATTGCGCTGCCACCGCCGTGTCCACCTGCACCGCCGCCAGAGTTTTCTGCGGGGGCGGCGGCTGCCGCCATGTCTGTTTCCGAGCTTTCGCCGTCAGTTGGCGCGGCAGCAGCCGTTGTGTCGCCACCAGAATCCGCGTTGGCTCCCATCAGCATCCATGTCACGCCGCCTGCCAGCGCGACTCCCAGGACTCCGACACCAATGAAGAGTGGCAGCTTTGACTTTCCGCCTGCTCCACCCTTCTTTCTTGTCTTCGCCCCGCCCTTTCCGCCTGCTGATTTCGCAGCGGCGGATTTCGACCGCCGGCGCGGAGCAGGTTCCTCAAAGCCTTCTTCCTCTTCATCATCTTCGAAATCGTCAACCGGAGCAGGGCGTTTTTTTTTCTGTGGCTGCCCGCTGGCTTTGGCGGGGAACGGGGTGAACGGTTCTTCACAACCGGGGCAGCGAAGCTTCTTCCCTGGCTTTGGTTCCCGCAGATTTAATTTCTTATCACAGTTCGGACACTGCACGACAGGCATAGCCCTGCTCCACTGAACGACACGAAAAAAGACACAGCCGCATAATAAGGAGTCGTTCGAAGAAACTGTCCGATCATTCCCTGGGGGCCGCGGATTTCCCCGGAAATCATCAATCACTCACGTTTTCGCGACCAGGAATCGTTTCATTTAATGCGTTTCCAGCCTATTCGAGAGGCTGACCCCGTCCGCCCAAACTGTTGGATTGAGGCAATGGCTACTTTTGGATTCGGAAAAAAAACCAGAATAGAGAATTCGGACTCGCGTTTTTGAGCAGCCGAAGCTTATGGAAATGGTTTCGAAGCTGATGTTCTTTTCGTCATTAAACAGGATTAGAAAAATGAAACGTTTAACAAAGAAGGCGTTTACGCTGATTGAGTTGCTGGTGGTCATCGCGATCATCGCGATTCTGATCGCCTTGCTGCTGCCGGCTGTACAGCAGGCTCGCGAAGCGGCCCGCCGTACTCAGTGTAAGAACAACCTCAAGCAGCTTGGATTGGCCGTGCACAATTACCATGACGTGCACAAGTCATTTCCACCGGAGGCAATCTGGACTTACGACATGGCCGGAACGGCGCAGGCTCGGAATTACACCTGGATTACAATGATTCTTCCGTACTTCGACCAGGCATCGTTGTACAACGCGATCGACTACTCTCAACCAATCTATACCCAGGCATTGCCGAGCGGAGATCTG
>CALFOL010000150.1 GCA_937919915.1 uncultured Planctomycetaceae bacterium | reverse complement strand
TTCTTTCTCCGCAGGCTGAAGTCCGGTCGCATCCTGCTGGTCAAGAACGGCCCTCCCACCGAGCGACTCGCGAAGCGTTCGCACATGTCTGCCTATCTCTCCGAAGACGAAGGCCAGACGTGGAAAGGCGGACTGCTGCTCGACGAGCGGAACGCGGTGTCGTATCCCGATGGCTTCGAGTCGCCTGATGGCCTCATTCATATCCTCTATGACTGGAATCGCCACACCGACGCGGAGATCCTGCTGGCCAAGTTCCGCGAAGAAGACGTGCTCGCGGGCAGGATCGTCTCGAAGGATGCGAAGCTGCTCCAGCTCGCCAACAAGGCCACCGGTCCCAAGCCGGAGAAGCTCTACAACGGCATCGAGCTGCCGGATGTCTGGCCACCGCAGTTTGGCGACCCGGCTTCCGTCGAACCGATGGAAGTGCCGTATTTGAAGCAGCCGCCGAAGACGATCCCGATTGATGTGGGGCGACAGCTCTTCGTGGATGATTTCCTGATCGAATCGACGGATATGAAACGAGTCTTTCATCAAGCGGAGAAGTTCTCGGGCAATCCGGTGTTCAAGGCAGAGACTACAGTTGAAAAAGCACGCAACGGAGTCGTCTACCTCGGACAAGGCGGCGTCTTCTTTGATCCTTCCGAGAAGCTGTTCAAGATGTTCTACACAGCCGGTTGGCGCGGACCGCTCGCGATGGCAACCAGTCCCGATTTGAAAACCTGGACCCGGCCGGACCTGGGCTTGCACGGCGGAAACATCGTCCTGCCCGAAGGCGCAGCCTGGGGCAACGGTGAAGGTGCAACGGCTGGAACCGATAATGCATTGTGGTATGACATCAACACGACGGATCCGAAAGAGCGAATCAAATACCTGACCTGTTGGATGCATGTTCCGAAAACGCAGCAGTTACAGGGGCTGACGCACAGCCTGCAGGTTTCCGATGGCGTGGTGTGGTCCAATCCCGTTGCATGCAACGCGCCGGCGGGAGATTACGGTTCGATTTTCTACAATCCGTTCCGGAGCAAGTGGGTGCAAAGTATTAAACGCGACGGCCCGCGCGGACGCTGTCGTTACTACGTCGAAAGCGACCGGTTCCTCGACGGTGCCGACTGGTCAAAGGCGGTTTACTGGACCAACGCCGATCGTCTGGATCGACCCGAGCCTGCCAACAGTTACGCTGGCAATGCAAGCCAGGGCGATCCGCCGCAGCTTTATAGTCTCGCCGCGGTGGCTTATGAAAGCTTATTGATCGGTATGCATCAAATCCATCGCGGGCCCAAGAATGAGATCTGTGCGCGAGGCAAGTTCCCCAAGCTGACCGATCTCGAGCTGGGCTTCAGTCGCGATGGCTTTCACTGGGACCGGCCTGACCGACGCGGATTTATTCGCGGTGCTCGTGAGCCCGGCGCATGGGACCGCGCTTACCTGCACACGACGACGGGGGTTTGCGTGGTTCTGGACGATCGCCTGATCTTTCCTTACTGCGCCTATTCGGGCAATGCAGGTGATGGTCGCAGCGACATGTACGGCGGTGGCGCGATCGGGCTGGCCAGTTTGCGACGCGATGGTTTTGCGTCGATGCAAGCCGCGGACAAGCCGGGCACGTTGACGACTCGACCGGTAACGTTCGTGGGGAAGCATCTGTTTGTGAACATCCATGCGCCGCAAGGAGAATTGCGGGTTGAGTTGCTTGATTCCTCCGGCAAGGTGCTGGCCACATCCAGGCCTGTCATTGGAGATTCTACGAAGCAGCGAATCGAATGGCTCGACCAGCCTGATCTTGCCAAGTGGTCTGGGAAGCCCGTGCGGTTTCGCTTTCAGTTTTCCAACGGACAGCTCTATTCTTTCTGGGTGACCGAGGACGCAGGCGGATCCAGCAATGGCTATGTGGGTGCTGGCGGACCAGACTTCCCTGGCGTTCGCGATGTGATTTCTTCCAATCCTCGGTAACCAATGACTCAAATCGATATGCAGCAATTTCTCAACGGGTTTACGAAACTGTACCCGGTATGGCTTGTCGGGACCGCCTTGTTGGCTTTCTTTTGGCCGCCGTCGATGCTGTGGTTTTCAGGCCAGTGGATCGTCTGGGCGCTTAGCCTGTCGATGTTGGGCATGGGGCTGACGCTCAGCCCAAAGGACTTTCAGGGCATCCTGAAAATGCCTGGCTCCGTCACGCTTGGATTTGTGTGTCAATACACCGTGATGCCTCTGATAGGCTGGGGAATTGCAAAGGCTTTGCAGCTTGAGCCAGGATTCGCGGTCGGGCTGATTCTCGTGGCAAGTTGTCCCGGTGGGATGGCTTCGAACATGATCAGCTTTCTGGCGCGAGCGAACCTTGCGCTGTCGGTGGTGCTAACCATGGTGTCGACCATGATGGCGTTCATTGCCACGCCACTTTGGACCAGCGCGCTGGCAGGGCAATATGTCCCGGTCGATGCTGTCGGTCTTTGCCTGTCGACACTTCAGGCCGTCATCGCGCCGATTGTGATCGGAGTGTTATGCAACTGGAAGTTTCCCAAAACGGTGGCCAGAGTTTCTCCCTTTGGCCCCGCTGTCGCGGTGCTGGCTTTGAGTCTGATTACCGGCGGAATCGTCGCCGCCAGCGCTCCCAAAATTGCTGAGAATTTCGGGACGCTGGTACTGGCGACTTTCGCACTGCATGTCATTGGTTTTGCGATCGGGTATCTCGTGCCTCGCTTGCTGAAATATCCCGAACAGGTTTCGAGGACCGTGTCGATTGAAGTCGGGATGCAGAATGGTGGCATGGCGGCGATGCTGGCGAAGCTGCATTTCGCATCGCAACCGCTGGCCGCTGTCCCTGCGGTGTTTAGCGGAGTGATGCAGAACATCCTCGGTGGGCTGCTCGCTTCGTGGTGGCACGGGCGTCCAACGGCTGAATCGCAGGCTACGGGTGATCATGCATGAGTCGACGTGACATTCACTACTGGAAGTGCGATCGCCCAGCGGCTTTCTACGGCACGCGAACGCGAATCTCGCCAACAGCCGAAATGGAACAGCAATTGTTAGACTCGCTGGTGCAGCATTTCCGACCGAGATCGCTTCAGCTCTCGCTCGGATGCGGGCAGGGAAACCATCTCACATGGAACGCTGAACTCGATGGCAAGCCGCTGTTCATTCGTGTCGAGAATGGTCCCGAAAAGGACGACTATCTGGAAATGGAATCGGCAGTCCTCAAGGCTG
>CALFOL010000149.1 GCA_937919915.1 uncultured Planctomycetaceae bacterium | reverse complement strand
GTAAGTGCGTTTCCCCGGCCCGCAGCGTCTCAACAAAACACGAAAAATAAGCGAACGGGCAAGAATCCAATAAAACTGCAATGTTTTTACTCACTGATTCGCTCGAAACGACGGCCGCGTTATGATGAGTCACACTGAACATTGGGCCGAAGGGAAAAAATGAACAATCAAGTACCGTCGCTTGGGCTCAATGAATACTCCAGACTCAGGCACGTTGCCCGCTGCTTAATTTCCAGAGAGTCGGTGTGCACATTGACGGCCACTGGTCTGGTCCACGAACTTTTGATTAAAGACAGTCAGACCCGTCGCGAAGCTTCAAACAGCAGTTCAGGTACAAAGCCGGGCGTGCTGCTGCCTTATGCGTCGCGGGTGATGAAACAACTTCTGATCGACCGAGCCCGAAAGCGGATGACTCGGCGGAAGTTGGAAACGAAGGCGCAGGACGAAGCCAAGGCCAGGCATCAACGCGCGGCCCAGTTCGCTGTTGAGCTGGATGACACAATCGCTCAGCTGGGAACGGAGATGCCCGACAGCGCAGAACTTGTACGATTACATCTCTACGGTGAGTTAAGCATCGAAGACGCAGCACAGAAACTTGGCCTTTCCAGAGCGGACGCTTACAGGAAATGGGCCTTCTGCAAAGCCTGGCTGGCACACCGACTGGACACTGAGGCCTGACGCATTTTCCATTTTTTTGAGACAAATTGGTCTCTGCACACGCATTTGTGGAAGTTACTCCAGTCACATATGGAAATTGCAGGTTTTCGATGAATCGGTCTTTTCTGGAACGTCTCGAAAACGCCTTCGGCAAAGCGAACGATCTTAGCGCGCCAGACCCACAGGGCGAGTTCATCAGGAAGCTGGCCAAAGACGACCCGGAAGTCGCTGATGAGTTGCGAATGCTGCTTGAGATTCGCGCTGATGCGGACAGGATGTTTGCCCCGGATCGAGATCATTTTTCCCTGCTGCTGACAAGTCTGGGAGATTCGAAGAGAACCGAGTCCGGCCAGGAGCTACTCGAGTTCCTGCAAAGTGTGACCGAACCGAAACATGTCGGAGAACTTGCATCCTTTCGAGGTTATTCTTTGCAGGAACTCGTTGGCATTGGCGCAACCGCTTTTGTATTTCGCGGTCGCGACAGGCGGTTGGATCGGGACGTCGCGATCAAAGTGCTGGCACCGTCAATTGCTGCTAATACAACACGACGTCAGGCGTTCTGCCAGGAAGCAAGACTGGCGAGCACTGTTTGCCACCCACATGTCGTCACGATTCATCATGTCTCGGATGAGCAGGAATCCTCGCTCGTCTTCTATGTCATGGACTGGGCCGATGGTGTGCTTCTGCAGGACTTAATCGACACATCATCTTTTCCAACCGATCAGGCTGTAGAATTATTGCGGCAACTGGCAGAAGGTCTTGATCACATTCACCAGTGCGGAATTATTCATCGCGATCTCAAACCAGGCAATCTGGTCGTGAACCAAGAGGGCACACATCTGACAATCCTGGATTTTGGCCTCGCCTTTGATTACCACCTCGATAACGGTGCCACAAAAATGGCAGGCACACCGCTTTACATGTCACCCGAGCAACTGGAGGGAAAGGACCTGACGCACCACACGGATCTTTTTTCGCTGGCTGAAATCGCGTGCGAGTTACTGTTCGGCAGGCATCCCTATGCGGCGACATCCGTCACCGAATTGTCAAACCTGGTCCTCTGCGGCGAACCCCTGATCGACACCTCAAACGCAGAGTTGGCGACTGTCCTGTCGAAGGGCTTATCGTCACAGCCTCTTCAAAGGTTTACAACGGCCACCTCATTCGTTTCCGCATGTGCGGCAGCCCTGACGAATTCTGCACCGCACAAACCCATTCTTGATTCGAGCCCTGTTATCCCGATATCCGGCCGCAGTCGTTCACGACAATTCGCATGGCGTTATTTTTTTGTGACAACCTTCCTTGCGGCGGTCACCTTACTGCTTTGGAATCGGGGTGCTGACACGTCTGTTTCCATCGACAACAAAAACGTCCCGCTGCCTCTGGAACAGATAACTCAACCGACGGGTGGCTGGGAAGACTCAGACCACTATCACAATTTTATCGGAATGAAGTTCCTAAGATTGCCGTACATCGAATCGGCAGTCTCGACGTGGCCGCCGGATCCTGCTTATCCTGAGCTATTCAGGAATCTGGGCTGGAATAATCTTCGTAGTGACCTCCTGGTCGGGTCTCAACTTGTGACAAAAAGGCAGTACCTCCAGGTCATGGGACAACTGCCACCGAACGTTTCCATTAAGGATGCAACTCTGGATGAACCCGTTACACAGGTCTCTTTTCAGGACGCTTCGGAATTCTGTGTTCGGCTTACCACGATTGACCCGAACAGAAAAAAGTACGGCGTCTGTGGCGTTAACAGCTGGACTCTGGCGAACTATGGATACTCGATCCTGCAAGGAAAAACCGATGCAGCCCAAGTGATGAAGACGTTTAAGAATCTAAGCGCGGGCGACAGTAAGAGCCTACAGCCATTACCGAGTCTGCCACTGATTGAAGACACATTCGGAAGTCTTGGGGAATGGATAGACAACGAAGTTCGTAACCCGCCGAACAGGGACGGCGTTGTGTCCTATACGATGACCCCGGAATTACCAAGGGCTCCCTTCTATGAGGTGCTCGGCGCAGCTACGAATGACATTCTGGTTCATACCCACGACATGAATTACGGAATGAACGCCCATTACACGTCCAGCAGGAACCTGCAGTCCCATGTCGAGGAAGATGGCGAGACCCGTTATCTGCATCCAGTGCTGCCAGACGAGGAAGCGTCACTCCGATACCGCTATAGCTGCACACAACCCATGATGGAAGCGCGTGTTCTGACTCCGTTTCGACTGTATCTAAAGAATACGTCGGCAGGCATTCGGATCCGTTGCCGCGCCCTGGACGGACCAGCACTTGAAACATGCAAATGGACCGAAGTGTTCCGCACGAGTGGTCCATATATACGAGAATTGGACAATTTGGAATTCGTTGACCTGACGTCATGGGTTCAAGAGGCAACCGAAATAGAGTTGGAGTATTGGATGAAAGCAGACGATTTACCGATGCACCACACACAACTCGGCCGGACAGCGAAAAACGTGAACATACCCGATGTGTTCTGCTTTGAAGCGGTCACCACGGGACGCGGCGAATCTCCGCGACAATACGTTGGCGTGCCAGCAAACTACCAAAACAGTCGAATCGGCTTCCGCACCGAGA
>CALFOL010000148.1 GCA_937919915.1 uncultured Planctomycetaceae bacterium | reverse complement strand
GGCCTGAAGTTCCTCACCGAGAACCCGGATGAGAATTTCTATACAGAAGAAGAAATCGCGGGCAAGAAATACTTCACCGCTGTGTACGCGGACAAAGCCGTCGCGGAAGCGTGCTGGACGTGCCACAACGAACACGCCAACAAGGGTGCTGACTATCCGGAGTTCAAAAAAGACGACGTCATGGGCGGTGTAGTCGTACGACTGCCAATCGACTAAAGCAATATCCAGTGAGCCGTACGCACTACTACAGCAAATCCCAATAAGTCGTGAACGCGTGGGGCTCGTGGAATACGGCGATCTTAGTCCCAAACGTGTGCTTCACGACCACAAGTCAGCGTAATACGCTGTAACGCCTCACAAATTGAACGGTATTGCGGCTGAGCGACCCGGCTGAACAACAGCCACCGTAATCCGAACTCACCTTTACAAAGCATAGAAAGAGAAATTTGATGGTCACTGCAGAAGACGTCACACTAGTTCAATCCTCCTGGGCGAAAGTTGCTCCGATGGCGGACACAGCCGCAGATCTGTTTTATGGAAGGCTGTTCGAAATCGATCCGCCGCTAAAGGAACTGTTTCCGGAAGACATGGCAGCCCAGAAAAAGAATCTGATGCAAACTCTGGCAGTCTGCGTTAACGGCTTGAGTGACCTCGGAGAAATCGTGCCTGCGGTAAAGGCTCTCGGGCAGCGGCACGTTGGCTACAAAGTAAAAGATGAGCATTACGAATCTGTCGGAGCAGCACTTCTATGGTCGCTGAGCCAGGGATTAGGCGACGACTACACCGCGGAGACAGCGGAGGCATGGACAAAGGTCTATGGGGTGTTGTCATCAACGATGAAGGAAGCAGCCGCGGAACTTGTGTAACTACGACAAATCGCAAGTCTCTGGAACGGCCTGATCGGATAGCAGTCAATCATGCCTTGTCTCGCCTCTCGGTATAATTGCGGTTTGTCCGAGAGGGCCGTTCCTGTTTTTGCGAACAGGAGACTTGGCTGTTCGAGATACAGTCCAGGTCTTATTGCCGCAAATGAAGTTTAGCAACAGGCCTGAAATTACTTCCGTTGTTGGAAAGTTGCTGCGATTCAGGCCCGCAGGGTCGACGCACATGGAACATGTTTCGGCCCTTTAGGCCTGGAAATCGCACAGAATTCCATCCGGGGCTTATCAGAGCTTATCAGCCCCGGCAGAGGATGTACCTGCCGTTCGGGCATAAACGGTGTGTGCAGAAATTGTTTCGGGACTGTTCGGACTGTTCCTTATGGCCAACGAACCGACCAGTTACAAACGGACTTTTGCCCCGGCAGCTCAATTCGTCCCGAACAACAAACGATGCCTTGTGGCAAAACGCCGGCCGCTCTAGTTTCCCATGACGGTCACGGCGACAACTCGACCGTTCACGATCGTTGGGACGGCCAACCCGAACACAGTTGGCGAACCACTGGTTCGCAGGATGGCGGAGGTGCCACCGTTATCAACCACGATCGGTGTGCGTGACTTCCAACAGCGTCCTGCGATACTGATGTTTGGATTCTGTGACACAGAATTCATCTGAGCATTTAAGGATGGAATTCCGTCTATGTACTCATTGACCAACTGAATACCGGTTTCGTCGCCGAGTGGTTTCCAAACCTGCAACAGCGAAAACATGGGAGTGTTCTCGGAATTAAACATCAGGAAAACATCGCTAATCACAGCTCCCGAATCCGTCAGCGGCAGGGCAACGCCTGAGATTAACTGTTCAGCGGCCAAAGCAATCCCACGGACAGAATGAGCATCGTCCCTGAAACGAGCCCCGATATAGGGGCGCGCCTGTTCGGCCGCGAAGCCCGGCAGACCTTCTCCAACAGGCAGCGAAATGTATCCGCTAAGGCGTCTTAATCGTTCACAGTTGATGTATGTCCCGCCTGACAGACGCAAACAGGACGTCTCCGGATCAAGTCGCCAGGATTCGAATGCCGCCTTCATTTGATGACGACTGTCCAGCAGAATCAGTACAACAGACTGCACTCGTTCCTGGTGAAACACAGGAAAGCCGACGGCCGTTGTCATCCCCACAGCGCCGGCCACGGTGCTGCGAACAAAGTCGCTGGTAATCAGCTCTTTCAAAAATCCAGGTGCACGAGTTTCCCAAACCTTGCCGGGCAACCCTTCACCACGTCGAAAGGTGAGACCTTTGCTGGCGTCTCGAAACGCCACCGCGTCGCGGTAACAGCTTTGCGACAACACCAACTGAGTCTCATCATCTGACGGCGTCCAGACCTCAATCCCCTTCACACCATGATTTGTGTCCGGCACCAAAGCGCTGCGCAAACCGCTGGATGCGAATCCCTGGTCGTAGTACCTGCCGGAAACAGCCAGTGCGACGAGTTCCGCGACGGAGTCCACGCCCACCTTCTTCATCAACCGGAATCGTCGGTCTTCGACCGCGCGAACGGTAATTCCTAACAGAACAGCGATCTCTTTATTCTTCTTGCCGTCCATGATCAGCTGTAGAACTTCGATCTCCTTTTCCGTCGCCTCCCGCATCCGCAAAGCAGCATCTCGACAAAGATCGACTGTGGATTGATTCCGCACGCTCAGCTCAACAGCACCGCTCAGCGTCGACACCAGTTTCTGGTGTTCTAATGGCTGTCCGAGAACCGAAAACACACCCAGCTGCATCAGCTCGACAGCAGTGGCAGAAGAATCCGAACGCGGAAGCGCCACCAGCGGCATGGAAAAAAAGTGTGATTTGATTCGGCCAATCAGATTCGCATTCTGTGGCGACTCATCGTCGCAGGCGACGAGTACGCAGCCGGTCGAAGACGGCGCAGCAGATTCCAGCAGGCTTTCGACAGTTGGATACTGGCGAAAACCGAAACCCACGGTTTCGGTTGCGTCAAGGATCGGAATCGTCGCCTGTGGCGACAACGCGACAGCATGAATGGTCACGCCGGACAACAACGATTGTTCAATTGATGAGTTCATTGGATCATCCCGGCAGCACTAGTTGGAGTGCTGCCGGGTATTCGATTTCGAAGGACACGCATGAGAATGGAAAGGAAAAGCGAGCAGTTTTCAGAACATCAAATTCAGCACATTTCGAAGTACATCGTTTTTGAACAGTGGGATGGATAAATTAAATTTTGCGCCCGTTGGAAGTTCCGCTTCCTCCGCTGTGACAAGCAGCGGCTGACCTGCAGACTCGGTCTTTTGCAGCAATTCGGATTGCCATGCTTCCGGAGAAGAACCGGAACCGACAGAAACACTGCCACCCGCGATACGCGTGACACCAATCAGTCTGGCAACAGGCATTCCCGCGTCGACCACGGCTGACTGTTCGCATTCCCAAAGCTCGGTCAGCGATGCGATCGGCGTCGCTGTCGACGACAACAGCAGCAGAACCGACGCCGGAAACCCGCGTTCATGGCCGATTGGCAAACCGATGGCCGCGCCGATTTCGGCCTCGTCGTTACCAAAGGAACGAATAAAGGAATCGCTGTGCCCCAGTTTCTGCAGCAGGTAAGGAAGTCCGCTCTGCCAGACGCGTCCGGGCACCCCCGCGCCTTTGGGAAATCGGGTGTATCGCGTGATGAATTCGAAAGACTCCAGCCCGGCATAGTGTGATGCACTCACCGCTAGTTCATCGCGATCGTCACGTGTCCAGATTTCTGCGGCACCAAAGCCGTCACCCAGACCGATGACCACAACGCCACGGATTTCCTGCTGAAAAAAAACAGGAATCGCCAACACGGCAGTCAGGTCATGGTCACTACGAACGTTGATCCGGTCTAACTGACCAACGTCATCCCGATGAACAATTGATACAGCCTTCTGTTGCCACGCTGTTCCTGCCAGGCCAGCGCCCTTTGCGACGGAGACGACCTTGTGCTTTGGCTTTTTGCGAGTTATGGGGCCCGTTACCTGTGTGGCCACTAATGTCAGACGAGTTGCATCCTCGTTCGGCGTCCAGACTTCAACGTATCGAACCAGTGTCTCCTTCGGAGAGTCGAACAAAGTCGAGATAGTTTCTGAAGGCGACATAATCACAGCGGTTTCCTTGTGATTCTTTGCAGGTACGGAATGCGCGAAAAGTTAGCTTTGCTAAACACCGACGGGCTCCTTTGCTGGTTCCTTCACGGTGTCCTCCACAAACTCAACAGGAGCATCCAACAGCTTCTTTGAAAACGACGCCACGTGAGCCGCCTTGCGATGTTCCTGTTTCTGGAGGAACGACAGCAAGCACGCTCGGAAGTCGTAGTAGTGAGCGTGATCCAGCACCTCTGACCGGACACGAGGACGCGCAAAGGGAATTTTCAGAACCTGGCCAACTGTGGCTTCGGGGCCATTGGTCATCATGCAAACGCGATCGGACATATAGATGGCTTCATCCACGTCATGCGTAATCAACATGGTGGTGACACGCTCGCGATCCAGAATTTCAAGAATAACGTCCTGCAGATCCATTCGAGTCAGCGAATCCAGACGCCCGAACGGTTCATCCAGCAGCAGCATTCGTGGCTTTAAAGCGATTGCCCTTGCGATTCCGACGCGTTGCTGCATTCCGCCGGACATTTCGCGTGGGTACTTGTGCATCGAATCCGCCAGGCCAACGATGCTGAGATAGTATTCGCAAATCTGCTTCCGTTCGACCTTCGTACCATGAGAATAGACCTGATTGATGCCCAACATCACGTTTTCGAACGATGTCATCCACGGCAGCAGGCATGGCGACTGAAACACGACTGCTCTGTCAGGTCCCGGCCCCGCAACTTCTCGACCATCAACGATCAGAGAACCCGATGTGATGGGATTCAGCCCAGCCAGCATTGTCAGAACAGTGGACTTTCCACAGCCTGAGTGGCCAATCACAGAAACAATCTCACCCTTGCGCAGGATCAGATTGAAGTCTTTAACGACTGCAATATCCTGCCCGAAAGGGTTCGGATAGGCCTTTGTCAGATTCGCAATTTCGACGTATCGATTTTCGTTCATAGTCTTCTAATGCGGGAGGCCCGCAGCCCATGCGAGCTGCCGCTCGGAATTTCCAGTAAGACGCTGATGCGTGAGATCGTTTAGCCCGAAGCCGCAGGCGAGGCGGTAATCCATGACTCTTCAAACAGCAGTGAAGTCGTAAGGTGATAAATCAGGTAACGTCACGTTGGCTGCCTTGCGAAGTTGTTTCGCCTCCTGGTTGATTTCTGTCATGTAACGCGTCACTTTGTTTCGAAGTGTTTTGAACTCCGGATTAAAGTTCAGTGTCGTGCGATCGCGTGGCCGCTCCAGTGTCACCGGAAAGGACTCGCCCAGCGTTGCTTTCGGCCCGGGGGTCAGCGCAATAATCCGATCCGCCATCAGCACGGCTTCATCAACGTCGTTCGTGATCATTACCACTGTCCGACGATCTTCTTCCCAGATGCGAATGATCTCATCCTGCAGATTCGCACGTGTCAGAGCGTCCAGAGCACTGAGTGGCTCATCCAGCAGAAGCACATCAGGCCGCATCGACAATGTGCGTGCCAGTGACAACCGTTGCCGCATTCCGCCAGATAATTCACCTGGGTTTTTCCATTCCGATCCGGTCAGCGAAACCATCGCGATGTAATGTTGAATATGATCTTTGCGTTCGGCTCTCGTCATCTTCGGGAACACCTGCCTGACTGCGAGTTCGATATTACCGAACACAGTTAGCCAGGGCAGCAGCGAATAGTTCTGAAACAGGATTCCGCGCTCCGGCCCTGGTTCAGTGACGACTCTTCCGTGCATGCGCACTTCACCGGTATCCGGTTGCTGAATACCTGCCAGCAAATTCATGAGCGTCGACTTCCCGCTGCCGGAGAACCCAATGATGGCGGCGAATTCATTCTGCTGAACCGTCAGATTGATGTTGGCAAGGATCTCAGTCCGTGAACTCACTGGTCCGAATCCGACGTTCACACTGTCGATTTCGAGAGCTGGTGTTGTCATGGTCCTGTTCCTCCGCGATTCGTCCGGATATTGCGAATTTGTCTTTTGGCTGTTCAGGGCGCTGGAGCTTTTCCGCTGTCACGGAGTGAATATTTCCCGCGGGCTTACGCCAGGGAAGACCTACACAACTGCCGCTCCGTCATCGAAACTCACGCTGCGTTGCAACAGAATCATGATGCGATCCAGGAAGAAGCCGATAATCCCCACCACGAAACAAGCGAAAATAATGTTTGCAAAAGAGTGCGATGATCCGTTTTGGTATTCGTCCCAGACGAACTTGCCCAAACCGTCCGATGAAGACAACGCTTCTGCCGCGATCAGCACCATCCAACCGACCCCCAGCGAAATTCGCAGGCCCGCAAACACCAGCGGTAGCGACGACGGAATGATGATTTTGAATAGCCGCGACCACAAACTCAGTCGCAGCACCCTGGCCACGTTCATATGGTCCTGATCAATTGATGAAACCCCCAGAGCGGTGTTCACCAAAGCTGGCCAGACAGCACAAATCGCCACAGTGCAGGCCGAGAACACAAGTGCCGGATTGATGCCTAATCCGCCAACCAGCGGCAAGCTGGCGAAGAATGTAAACAACGGATGGTTTTCCGGATCTGGGAAGAACGCACCGACCACGATCTGGAAAATCAACAGCCAGACCACCGGTGAAACAGGTTTGAAAATTGAAATGATCGGAGTCAAACAAGCCATCACCACCTTGTTCAAGCCACACATGATGCCCACTGGAATCGCGATGACAGCCGCCATGATGAAACCGATGAAGACAGTGAACAGACTTCGCTTCACTTGAAACCAAATGGTGGCTGTTCGTGGATATCGCTGTTCAGCAATTCGCTCGGCAGTTTCTTCCCCGCCAACCACGAGCTTCGCGGCTGCCAGCACAGCCGCCGGTGTACTCGCATCCTCAAGCTTTTGCAGTGCAGCAACAGTTTTGTCTTCTGCCTCCGTCACTTTCAATGAACGGTTTCCCGTCTTCAGATAGTCCAAACGCTTGCTCAGATGCCCGGCTTCATTCGCGACTGCGTTCGAAGCCAACTGGGCATTCTTGAGCGCCTTTGGCGGATTGTTACGGACTTCGTTGATCTCTTCCTTAATCAGTTTCTCAGCATCCCTACCAGCTTCCGTCGCAGCTTTGTCATCGCGAATCGCCTGCAGCAGGTCGGCAGATGCGGCTTTCTTTGAGGCCACGCCTTCAGCCAGTGAGTGAATATTTGTTTCCCTTTCCGCCTTGATCATTCTGTTCTTTTGCGAGAGCCTGTCGTACGCCTCCTGCAGCGGAGCGATCTTGCCTGTAATTTCCGCCTTTACATCTTTTTCGATCTGCAACAGGTCGGACTTCAGCTCAACGGACTCCGCTTCTTTTATTATCAGTGCTGCAGACACTTCCATGATCGCATCTTCTCTGCCTTCGCCACTCAAAGCGAAGTCGGTTTCTTTTTCGTCTTCGCGTTCGTTCAGCGTGTCGTTGACGACTGCAGCGGCCCACACTTCCGTTGGCGTCGGCACTTCACCGGATTTGGTCTTATGACGTGGAGCAATGACCGTCCACAGGGCCATACACAACAGCACGAATACGATCGGAGTGACCAGGTACTTAACGATGTCAACGGCTTGCTTGGTTGGCTCTTCGCCAAACAGCAATCGGACCACGGGGTCGAACACCTTGAAGCCGCTGATATCAATGGTCTTCAGCAGCCCGTATTTGATTTTGTCAGTAGTTGATTCGGACATGATTGTATTTCAAACGAAAAAGCGGCAAGGCGATTTCCAAGGGCGAATTCGCCTTACCGCTCACACGGAGAGATTCTGCGGCCATTGTCCACGCTCGTTTGACGAGAGTCGATGTGCCTGATTTTCAACTAATCCTTGTTGCCAATTGTGTGACTGTTCAGGTACTCGATCGGCTTGTGAGCGTCGTACTCAAGACCGTCGATGAAGTCCTTCGTAGGCGGACGATAGCCGTCTGATTCCCAGGGAACGTCCGCTTCTGCGATGTGACCTTCGGCCAGCAGACGTTTAGCGGCTTCCAGATAAATCGCAGGCTTGTAAACTTTTTTGGCCGTTTCGGCGTACCACTCAGCCGACTTCGGCTCAGTGATCTGTCCCCAGCGCCGCATCTGAGTCAGGAACCAGATGCCATCGCTGTACCATGGATAGGAGCCGTAGTACTTGAAGAACACGTTGAAGTCCGGCATTTCACGTTTGTCCGACTTCTGAAAGTAGAAGTAACCAGTCATTGAATTCTTAATGATGTCAAAATCGGCTCCGACATAGTTGGGCTGTGACAGCAATCGACAGGCTTCTACACGATTAATCAGCGTGCCTGACGCATCGGTTTCGTCCAGCCACTTTCCGGCACGAATCAGAGCCTTCACCACGGCGATGTGGGTGTTCGGATTGGCATCCGCCCACTCTTTTGTCACACCGAACACCTTCTCTGGATTGTTCTTCCAGATGTCGTAGTTCGTGGTCACAGGCACACCGATGCCCATTGTGACCGCTTTTTGGTTCCATGGTTCACCCACGCAGTAACCACTGATATTGCCTGATTCCAGTGTGGATGGCATCTGTGGTGGCGGCGTGACAGATAGTTCGACCTGAGCTTCTGTAAAGCCCTTGATGTCTTCTGATGTGTACATTCCGGGGTGAATTCCCGCGGACGCAAGCCAGTACCGAATTTCATAATTGTGCGTTGAGGTTGGAAAGACCATCCCCATCTTCAGCTTCTCGCCAGCGTCCAGCTTTTCCTGAACGACAGGCTTCAACGAGTCCGCTGTAATCGGATGCCTGGGTGTCGGAGAATCCAGTGCAGGGTCATTCGATACCATTTTTTCCCAAACGGCATTGGAAACGGTGATGCCGTTGCCGTTCAGGTCCAGCGTATAAGCAGTCACGATGTGAGCTTTAGTACCAAAGCCGATTGTCGCAGCGATTGGCTGCCCTGACAGCATGTGAGCACCATCAAGTTCGCCAGTAATCACGTTGTCCAGTAACTGCTTCCAGTTTGGCTGGGCGATGACTTCGACCTGCAAACCTTCCGCTTCGAAGAAGCCCTTTTCTTTGGCGATAACGATCGGAGCACAGTCTGTGAGCTTAATGAAGCCAAACTTCAATGCGTCTTTCTCTAACTGAAGCGGCGCCATCGCTTTAGTTGCTGCCGACGTATCAGCAGGTGGATCAGCGCGGGGGGGATCCGACGGCATATCAGCTGGAGGCGGATCCGACGGAGTAGCAGCACCCATGTCCTCCACTGAAGCTTCAGTGCCCATCGAAGGGTCAGGCGTCGAAGTCGTGTCTTCTTTTTCACTGCAACCGATTGCTGGCAGCAGTAGAACACCAAGACAGGTAAGAACGAGCAAGCGACTGGTGACACGAGGATACGAGATTAACACCACAGCACTCCGATATACGGGAATTGAGACTTTCAGTTGGAACTCGCCTGAAGGCTCTCAACACCCGTTTCGCAAAGGTCGTGCCGATGGGGGAATTTGTTGCGAGAATTCCCGGAAACACAGCGTTCAGACTCGGGTTTTGTGGAAATCCACGCCTAAACTGAAAACGTTCACGCACTTATCACGTCAGCTCGCCCAACATCACTGCAACCCTGCCCGTTAGATAAGCGAGTCAGGTGCCGGACAGGGTTTGGGCCGCACGAAGAATCACGAACGTCTCACAAGGTACGCGTCTCGTGTCTCTGTAAGCCGCAACGCCCGCAAGGCGCTCACGACAATTCGACAGTATCCGAACTGTCGTTAGGCGGCTTTTCGGGACGTGTCAGTCAGAATCCTGGACTTACGCACAGTCAACCGTTTTCGCTTGGCAAAGCATGCAAGAAACGCAGGCAGCAACAAGAGGTCGCCAGCCAGCGCAGCGTTCAGGAGCGTGAACATCAGGATTCCAAACCGCATTGTGGGGCGGAACGGCGACAGTCCGAGTGCCAGCAAACCGCAACCGCAAATCACGGCAGACGATATGATCGGCAGCCCAGTCTGCAGCAATGCTTTTCGAACGGCTCGGTAACGACAGCCATTCTCAGCATGACTGTCGCGGTAGCTGAACAGAAAGTGGAAAGTCCCGTCAACCGCAAGCCCCAGAGCAATGCTCGCGGTCATCATAATTCCGATGTCAATCGGATAGTCGGCCCAACCGAGTGCACCGAACACAAGCAGGATTGGTGTCAGATTGGGAATCATCGCAATCAACCCAGCCGACACCGACCGCAGCGCGAAGATCATGACCACAGTGATCAGCAGAAACGCCGATGCAAAGCTCTTCCAGAATCCATCGAAAATCTGAGTCTGAGCATGCTCAAGCAACGGACCAACACCCGTAAAATGTACAGGTAGTCCAGCACAGCGAGCTTCCAGCGCTTCCATTGTGGCTCGCACATTGGTGGGAGTGTCTGAATGCAGACGCAGCGACACTCGCCACAGGCGACTTCCGTCAGCCATCAAGCCGTTGGCTCCGCTAACGCTGGACGAAGCGGCCGCCAGCTTCGAAAGTGAGAGCGTCTTTTCAGAAAGTTCTTCGGGAAAGAAATCGGCCAGGGACAAGGCATGACAGACGTTGTCAACCTGAGTCACCGTGGCTTCAATGTTTCGAACCTGACGCAGTCGATCCACGAATGAAGAATGGGTGTCACCGAAATCAACAACAGCTTCGATGGATGTCGGACTGGTCAGACATTCCTGAACCAACACCGCATCCCTGCGAACGGGATCATTATGTGGTAGAAAATCCAACGCGTTAATCAACGATTGCAGTCGCAGCACACCGACAGCACAAAACGCTGTCACTGCTATACCTGGTAACATCACTCGCCAGGGACGATTGACAATAAACGTCGCCACCTTCAGCAACCCCTGACGGTTCTTACCCTGCAACGATGGTTGGTACTTAAGCGTCACCAACACGGCAGGCGTCACCAGCACACCAGTCAAAAAGCTATACACGGTTCCGATCGCGGCAGCCGCGCCAAACGCCGGAACCGGACCGACATCCGAAACTGCCAGACTGGCCAAGCCTATTACCGTGGTGACGGCCGCAAATGCGCTGGGCCGAATCACCGTTTTCATCGCTCGACTGATGGCATCAGGGTGTGGATATGCGTCAGAAAAATGTCCGATAAAATGAATTGCAGCAGCTGTCGTAAACACCATCACCATGACTGGCAACGATGACATGATGAAATTCATTTCGCCGCCCACAATCCAGATGGTGGCCAGCGTTAGTTCGATGCACAGAATATTCGCCAGCATCAGTCCGCCGGACGTTTTCCAGCAACCGATGTTCAGTCGCAGCAACAGAAAACAAATCAGCAGCGTCAAGCCAAACAGATACGTGGCTTGCTTGCGATTGCCGAGCTTATCCAGTTGTTCGGCGACGATCGGGCCCCCCGCCAAAACAGCATGGTCCATTCCGCAATACGTCAACTGGTCGCGAATTTCTGTGAGAGTCTGTTTGCGGTTAGCGGTGCCGTGTTCGTTGATTGAGACCAGCATCGTTTCTAAGTCGTCAGCTGGTGTCGCCAGCAGATGCACCAGACGGTCCTTCGCCGTCTGCTCAGAGACGTCATTGGCCAGCATCGTTTCCAGCACCTGCTGGCGGCTCCAGCAACTGGCGACGCCGTCGAGTCCATCAAGCCGTGAGGCGGCTGCTTCAATGCGTTCCGGAGATGGAAAAGGCTTTTCGAATGCAATCAGAACGGTTTCGTCAGCGCCAAATGTGTGACAAAAATGATCGTAGTCCAGTCTGATTTGGCTGTTACGCGGCAACCAGGTTTCGATGCTGTTATTCGATGGAACCATTTCTCCTATCAGCGTGAGCACCGGCAGGGCGATCAGACAGGACAGCAGTATGGTGTTCGAATGTCGCTTGTAGAACTCTGATGTCATCCGCCACGGCCACTCATACAGAAGAAAATCGATAGGTGCTTACCTTCGATATCGAATGAATGGCAGAGACTGCGTGACTTCGATCACTCAGCGAATCCGTTCGTAAGGATCTTTCCGCTGGGCCTGTCGGATCTACAGAATCCTCGTCAGATTCCTTCATTCACGGGCGAGCGAAGGAATGGTCACTGCTTCGGTAACGCTCAAAGTCTGCCAGAACCACGCGGCCTTCGCAACACAGCGTTCATGCAGCGGCGCATAAATCAGGACCGGCACAATGTGTCTCGTCAGGATTAAATTGACCGTTTGTGTGCCACTGGCTTTGGGAGTGTTTCTGATGCTCGACGGCGCTGGGGAAGCAGCGATAAGCGGCGATTCAACACATGCCGTCGCTCTGCGACTACAGCAACTGGCCGTTGACGAGTTTCGTCACGACGTTTCGTAAGCTACTCTACAGCGTATTACGCTGAGTTGTGGCCGCGGGGCACGCGTTTCGATCGAAGACAGCCTGCTCCCGCGAGCGAGTACCGTTCACAACAATAAGGGAACTGCTCTAGTCGTTGGAAAGGAATTTTCCGCCGCTCATGAACATCCCGTTGTCGCATGGCTGACACCATTTGATCATTACGCGGTACTCGAACTCACGAGTTTCGCTGGCCATTCGCACGGATGTTTCACCAGGTGAAATTGAACCGCGGTGTAACAGGCCGATGCCGGTGCGGCTGATTTCCCGAGTCATCGCGGAAATTGTGTTGCCGCGCTGAGTCTTGATTTCCGCGGGAACCGACAATTCTAGTCGTTCGTTAGTCCGCAGGTTGGAAACGTCTGGTTTGCCGATTCCTTCGAGGACCTGACGTAAATCTTCAATTGTGGGACGACTCCATGGATCCTTGGACATGACTGACTCCGAGCTGCAATTAGCGGTGTGGGGTGTGTTGCACTGGTTTCGATGTCCAGAAAGAGGTCCGGACATCGTAGACTGTAGTTTGCAACCAACCTCAGCGCAGCCTTTGTCGTCGTGAAGTAGGGAAAGAGTCGCATCACTTTTGGTCGGGTTTACGAGTTAGTGCGGTTACGCCGGTCAGGCATGAATATTAGTAATGCAACGATCAGGCAGCCAATCAACAGGAACCATGTTCGTCGTGACCATTGATTCAGCCCGCCCGGGGAGGCTGCCACAGTCGGAATCGCCGCAGCTGATTCCCCCTCAACCGAAGTGCCTCCAGTAGTCGCTTCAAACATCGGAACGGATGTCAAAAACGGATCATTACTAAATCCCGCTGGCTGTGTGCTCGTATCGGTGACAGAGCCGCCAGGAATCATCAGTGGCGTCGTTTCCAACGGGCGAGTGGAAGAAACCTGCAGAAACGCGGGATCCTGGAAACCGTTTGATCCATGCGACTGACGGGCACTTGAAGGAAACTCGGGCTCGTTGTCCACAGGAGCGGAGTTCACGCCGAGGCCCCAGGTGAATCCATTTTCAGACTTTGCTTTCAATTCTTGTGCGGCTGGCTGAACCGCCTCTGCAACAGTTTCTGTGCTCTGTCGTTGTGCAAATATGGCCCAGGGATCTTTTCCGCCATCTCGGCTGAAGCCATGCTTTTCTGCCACTTCCACAAAAGGAGCATCGAACATCTCGTCGTTGGATTTCGTCACCACAAACTTCGCCTGGCTGGACTTTGGCACCTGCGGCGCGTCACTGTTTTGGAACGCGGCGTCGAACTCTTCGCTTAGTCCGGGAAACAACGCTGAAGAAGCATCGGCAGCGGCTACCAGTTCTTTAGCCGTAGTTTTCTCGTTGAGCAGTGCATCAAATTCCGATGCTGCCGAATTCTTCGTCGCACTCACAACGTGCATCGCATTGGTCGCTTTTGTCTTAACGTCTGCGACCAGTGGAATTGCTTCCGTTTGCTGTTTAACGAAGTCAGCGAACGAATCGTTCTCGGAACGAGCAGTGGCGGGTTGATCGTCAGCCGTTTTTGTTGCCGGCTCTGTTTCGAAAGGCGCAGACTTTGCCTTAGCCAGACTCTCATCGAAGAACGTTTCGGATTGTTTCTCAACAGCAGCAATTGTTGAGCTGAAGTTGTCGACACTCGCCGCAGGGCGTTTTTCCGGAGAGATTTCCGAGTCAGGCTTCGTGGATGCCGTCTTGATCTCCGTGGTGGAGCTGGATTCAGCGAATGGGTCCGGAGCGAACTCGTCCGTGTCCGACTTTCGGTTGAACACTTTCACAAAATCGAGGAAGCCTTTACGCTGCTTCTCAACCGTCACGGGATCGGCCGAATCGAGTTCACGCGATTCGGAGACTAAGGAGCCGTCACGATCTCTGGTGGAATCTTTTGCAAGGGCCTCACCCTGACGACTCGCTGAGTCGGCCGGATCCTGCGGTTCAATGTCTTCCAGAGACGAATACTCTGAACGCCCCACCATGTTCCTCAGTCGACTGCCAGAGCAGCCGAAATTCGACAGAATAAGTACTGTGAAAATCAGGAGTGTTAGTTTTTTCGTCACCATGGGAGCTGGCCCTTGTCCGTTTTGACCTGTAGATTTTTTTGGAGGGCATCGCAAATGCCTGGCATCCACTAAGGGGTTCGACTTTAATGGCTATTCAGAAGAAATCAGTTGTGTGCGACACAACAGTTTTTCGGCAACGGGCACCGTAGTGTTCCGGTCCCGGAAAACAGGTAAGTGACGGCGAACTGTGAGGGGCTGAGGGCAGGCTCAGAAAACCAAGAGCCTTCCTGGAAAACTTCCCTGGAACGGCTCAAGTTTTTGTGTGGGGGCGGTCGCGGATGCCCCAGTGCTAATCCCTGCGGAGTCGAAGTCAGTCAATCCGCCGACGGACGCAGTTTCATCAGCCGATCCGTCAGTCGCTCTCGCTTTTCGCCTGAGAATTGTTCGCTGATACGCTCCGTCAGCGAGATCGCCGTTTGCATTTCCTGTGAGTGACGGTCTTCCAGTGAATGCCAGGCAATCCATGAAGTGATTCGAGCTGCAAGGCTACTCAGTTCTTCCGCAGGCCACTTTTCTGATGGTAATCTCGAAAAGCCGCCAATGGCCGTATTCTGAAGTCCCTTGACTTCAACAAGCCGGATCAAATCCACTGCCTTCAGCTCCTCTCGCCCTCGCAATTTGACCATAACTGCGATCGCCGTGGTCTTTAGATCAAGCCGAGTTTCATTTTCGTCAAACAGCAAGTGTCGAATGTTGTCGTACAGTGTCGCCTGAATCTCGGCACTGTGAACCAGCGGCAGTGAATTCAGAAGCACAGTCAATCGCTCGGCATTTCCACCCGTCGCTGCAAACAACGCATCCCCGTTGCCGTCAACGGAAACCAACATCGCAGTCGCCAACCGCTGTGAAGCAGGACTGTGAGCAGCCAATGCCAGTGCCTCCAATTGATCTCGCAGTCCGTCGTGTTCTGAGGCAAGTTCCGCGATTCGCGAAAAACCTGTCAGCGTTGCTTCTTCCGTAGCCTCATCAACAGATGCAACACGCGGTATCAGAATCTCTGCTGTGGATTTTTGCTGCAGTCGTCCCAAACGGATCAAAGCGGCAAGCAGCGTTTCGTCATCGACGTCGTCGCGACGCAACAGCTCTTCACAAACGGCTTCGGTACGAGGAAGTCTGATCAGTGACGACGTTTGGTAATCTGCGACGCCGGTTGATCTAACGCTGGCATCACTGCTTGCTTCCGGAAACGAATACGCGACCCAACACAGGACGGACGTGATCAGGCCGGCGACGGCAATCACAACGACATCAACCACAGGGTGACGACTCTTTGTCGGTGCGACAGCCGCGTCGTCTGGCGAATCGATCACTTCAGCCATTGCGTTTCCCCCTCCAACTGGCAGCCTGGAGCAGCCCGACTGCTTCGCGCTTAGTGGTGATGTTCCGCGAAGATTGGGTTCTTCCTGTCGCCTTTAGCAACAACATACGCCAGCAGGTCGAGAATCTCTTCCTTTGTCAACTTGTTCAGCACGCCTTGAGGCATGATGCTGACCGGACTGACAGAGCGATCGTCGATATCGTCCTTCTGGATGACGCGGACCTTGTCCGGTGCCGTCGGATTGTCCACAACATGAACAGTCGTCTCATCCTCTTTTACGATCAAACCAGCGATCGTTTTCCCGGAGACCATCTCGAAGATGTTTGACTGATACTTCCTGTCGATCTTCTTCGATGGTTCCAGCATGTGCAGCAGGATGTCGGTCGGCGTATACTCCTTTGGCAATTGCGTCAGATCCGGACCAACATTGGCCCCTTTGCCGTTCATCTTGTGACAGCCAATGCAACTGGCAACACTAAACAGCTTTTCGCCAACCTCGAAGCTGTTTGATCGATGTTCAACGTGCATCACATCGTCTGCAAGGTCAGCCAGCTTCCATTCTGTGTTGCGGCCCAGCAGCGACAGCATCTCGTCTTGCACTTCCAGCGGATTCGCGGCCATATAGGCAGAGGGATCAGTGGAATATGTTTCAAGATCCTCAACAACATACATCGCACCAAACATACGTCGCCAGTGACCTGGATACGTACAAACATAGGGGTAAACGCCCGGCGTTGTCGGAGCCTCAAAGCTAAGGGCCTGAGTCTTTCCGGGCTCAAGAAGGTTGCTCGCCAGAATCACCTTGTCGGATTTCGGTACGTAGTGACGTTGTTTGGCGTCAGCATCGCGAGCTGTCGCTTCCGCCAATTCACCAATTTCCTGCAATGCCCCAGGTTGCACGATCGCGAAGTTATGAGGCATGTGGTCCATGTTTGAGAATCGAATCTCCACCGGCTTACCCGCCTGAACCACGATCGTTTCTTTGTCGTAAATCATCCGTGCTGTAACGGTTCCGATCGCGATGACGCGAACATCCAGATTTTGCAATCGTTCCAGAGCATCTTTTGCCGCTGCTTCCGGCAGGCTTTTCGCCAGAGACCGCACGTAGTCCACGGCCGCAATCGCATTGCCGCCCGTTCGTGATTTCGCAGGAATCGCACTTAAGTAACCGATCGTGTTGTCCACAAGACCGGGCACGCGAACCTTCGCCCAATGCTGCTCGGGAATGTTCGACAGGACACTGATCGCTGACGTCTGATATTTGCCAGCCTTCATCAGGTCCGCGAGATCATTGAATAGCTCAGCTTCGTTGCCTGGAATGGAACCGAGTGATTGAATCGCCAGATCATGGATGGTGGTTGCACCGCCGCTGACGGAAAGATTCTCTGCTGCGATGTCCCGTTTATCAAAGCCCGGTCCTGCCCACTTCACATCCAGTCCGTCTCCACCGCCATTATCAAAGTAAGTCAAAATGATGGAATGTGACCCAGCGGTCAGTTGAACGTCGCCGGTTTTGACACCCATGCCATGCAGACCGTCGTGGTTGATGACCAGCTTATCGTCCAGGTAAAGTCGGGAACCATCGTCTGAACTCAGGAAGAAGGTGTACTTGCCCGATTTCGGAACAGACAGGTTGCCAGTGAAACGAAGAGCAAATTGATCGCGCTGCTGCAGCTGAGGCACCTCCAACACGATTTGCGGAACGATGCCGCTGGCTTTTGGCGTCATTTCCTGAAGTGTCTCAACCGCCACATCTGTTTTACTCGGATAGAAATAGTCGACCAGGATGCCAGCTTCCTGCATTCCACTGGAACCGACTTCCGCTGCCAGATTTGGAGGCAGTTCGAACATCAGCGTTCGCACATCACCGTACAGACCAGCTCGCAATTCCTCGCTGGGAATTCTCGGAACAGCTGCCAACAGATCTCGGAGGCTGGCTTTGCTTTTCGACGCTGCGTACAGCGCTGCTGCACCGTTGCCTTCCACGACAACCCAGCTCGCGAAGCCCAACTGCCGACCTTCTTCGCTGTGCCCTTTCAAGGCCAGCGTTTCGATTGGGTGCTGCACGCTTTTAAAATCCGCTGCCGGTTGCAGAGACAACAATCGTCCTAAGCCACCCAGCGTCGCGGTATCTGCTGATGCATCACGCTCGCTAATCAGCCCCGCCAACAGAGCGGCCGGCTTCACCTTGCGCAGCGCAGCCAGGCCGTTCACGGAATCGCTGAGTTGCTGATCGTTGACATTCGAACGACTCAGGATCGCTTCGTAAACGTCTTCAGTGCGATCGAGCGTCATCAAATCACTGACGCTGGCGTTCAGCAGAGCGTACGCGCGAGCAGCCTTTGACAGCGGCGTACCCGAAGCAACCGCTTCATTGATCAGGCTGTCGACTTTGATCTGCCCCTTGGCATACTTCAGCACGGCATCCAGTTCTGCATCCATTTTTTGCGTGGCGACTTCAAAAATCACCTCCGCCGCAGGAATGCCTTCGAATGACAACGCAGACTTCACGGCTTCAGCTCGCACCAAAGCAGACTCGTCACGGGCAGCTGCGATCAGGATCGCATCCCAACCATCAACCTGGTCGCCCCAGTGACCAAGCGTGCGAATGGCGGCCGCTCGAACGCGCGGTTCTGCGGATTTCAAAACCGTCTTCAACAATTCGGCGTTCGGAACGCGGTGTTCCTCGTGCACCCACAAACACTCCAGCAATGCTTGAGCATCATCCGTCTTGCTGACGTCACGCCTGGCCGCCCATTCGGAAACAGCTGCGACAGTTTCCGCAGAATCGCGGCCGCTTAGTTCCAGTCGAGCGCGATACCGGGTAGCGTTCTCTTTGGCGTAGAATGCATCACAAACTTCGAAAATCGGTTTACCCTTCAGACGAACCGACTTCAGCAAATCTCGCCCAATCGCAGAGACTCGATAAATGCGTCCATGTTTTGCATCGCGGTTTGGGTCACGCATATTGTGCTGCATATGGCCAATGATGGCGTTCGCCCAGTCCGACACATACAAAGCCCCGTCACCACCGATTTCGATGTCGGTTGGACGAAAATTCGGATCAGAAGAATCCAGCACAGGCGTCACAGCCTTCGCAGTGATGTCCGCTCCGTCGTAGCTGACTTCGCTCTGCAGAATTCCCAGGAACCCAATACAGTTACAGATCAGGAAATTGTTCTGATGTCGTTCCGGAAAGTGACTGCTGGACAGCGAACCAGTGGCTGACACTGGCCTCCATTGTTTTTCGAACCACTGCTTGTTGCCCTGCCCCTTGCCGATATTGACGTACGAACCGGTGCCACTGGTTCCGTCGTTCGCAAACTGGAAGCCCCATTGGTCAAAGAAGTCACCATGAGGATTCGGGCCGATTGGGAAATGGAACTCCATTTCGAACGTGCGAGGATTAAACCGATGAACACCGGAAGCCCCGGAGTGATAAGTCCTGGTTGGTGTTTCCATCGCGGCGACGTTGAAGATCCCGCGAGACCAGTATAGCCAGCCGTCCGGACCAACCACCATCGCGTTGGCAGAGTGATGTGAATCTGCGCTGGACAATCCCTGCAGGATCCGGATTTTCACGTCCGCTTTGTCATCGCCATCGGTATCTTTTAAGAACCACAGTTCTGGCAAAGCTGCGACGATCATGCCACCGCCCCAGAATTCAAAACTCGTGACACTGTTCAATTCATCAGCGAAAACAGTGCAGCGATCTGCCACGCCATCGCCGTTGTCATCGGGCAGGCAAAGAATACGGTCCCGACGCGGCGTTGTGGGATTCCAGTGCGGATAGCTCGGCCACACCGACGCGAACAATCGCCCATCAGTATCGACCGCCATCTGAACGGGATTGATCAGCTCGGGAAACATTTC
>CALFOL010000147.1 GCA_937919915.1 uncultured Planctomycetaceae bacterium | reverse complement strand
CTTGAATGACCGAGATGAAGTGGAGAGCATCGAGCACCGTCGAGAATTCGTCGGCTTCTAAAAACGGTTCCTGTCACCACCTCACGAATGCCACTGCGAGTTTGTGTGCAGGGGTTTACGTCGCCGCCAAAGTCTCGTTTTGAATGTCGAATTGGAGCTGATTGTTTGCAGCTTCGATAGCGTCGTGCCTGTGGAACAGCCTATCCCGCTGGCTGCACGGTTCGGGGGTTGAAAAAGACTTGCTTTCCGCTTGGCCGACACCTCGATAACGAGGCTGGCTGGATCATGTGATTGAGGATTAATCCTTTCCCTGGGACGACTGCTTTGCCAGCATTTCCCGTGAAAGTGTGATCTGGCGATGGAATAGCGGCTTCATTACGAAATTGTCCTGACTGGGGAGCATTCCGTTGGTTGCGTCTCAGAACAGAGCCCCGTCTCTCGTTACCGCTCCCTCTGAATGACCGTTCGTCCCAGCCCATTCCGTTCGGCTTCGCCAGGTGAATTGACTGTCGTTGAATGCTAAGCTGTGATCCAAGCTTAAAAGTTTGCCTCATCAGATACTCCAAACGGCTATATCACGCATGCCCACCGCCCACGTCATCGATCTTGTCGTTGTTGCACTCTACCTGATCGCGGTGACGGTCGTTGGCTGCCTGATGTCCCGGAAGACTCAGACCGCAAACGCATTCATGTCGGCTGGAGGCAGTCTGCCGGGCTGGGTCGTTGGCCTTTCGATTGTTGGAACGTTCGTCAGCAGTATCAGCTTCATCGCCAACCCTGGCAAATCGTTCGGTGGAAACTGGAACCCGTTTGTGTTCTCACTATCGCTGCCCTATGCCGCACTGGTGGCAACGGTGTTCTTTGTGCCGTACTTTCGCAGTGGAACAAGCCTGTCTGCTTACGAACATTTGGAACATCGTTTTGGTGCGTGGGCTCGACTCTACGCAGCAGTCTTTAACATTCTGTATCACATTGGCCGCATTGGGACGATTCTGTTCGGAGTCTCCCTGGCTGCTTCCCCACTCATCGATATGCCGATTTCGGCAGTCATCGTTGGCCTTGGGGTACTGGTCGTCGCGTACACGCTACTGGGCGGTATCGAAGCGGTGATCTGGACCGACGTGGTCCAAAGTGTGATTTTGATCGCAGGCATGCTGATCTGTGCAGGGCTGCTGATCATGAAGGTTGACGGAGGCATCATCGGCATCATTGAAGGAGCGCAACAGCCAGCGGAAAATAAGCTGTCGCTCGGTAGCCTCGCCGTCGATTTTTCGATTCCGTCCTTCTGGACGGTCCTTGTGTTCGGCTTTGTGATCAACCTGCAGAACTTTGCTGCTGACCAGACCTTTGTGCAGCGCTACTTCACCGCAAAGTCGCACCAGGACGCGACGCGCAGCGTGTGGATGGGAGCAATTGCGTACCTGCCGATTTCCGCCGTTCTGTTTTTTATCGGGACTGGGTTATACGTGTTTTACAGCAGCGCTGGCACGCTGCCCCCCGAGACGCTGGCTGATGGTGTGTTGCCGCATTTCATCATGACGGAGTTACCCACGGGGCTGGCTGGCCTGCTGGTTGCTGCAATCCTTGCGGCAGCCATGAGCACCGTGGATTCATCGCTGAACAGCTCCGCGACACTGTTATTATGTGATATTAAGAATCGCTTCTTCGGTAGTCACCAAAACGACACTGCAGATCTGATCTTCTTACGAATCACGACGGTTTTCCTCGGAGTCGCTGGAATCGGTGCAGCGCTGGCGATGATTGGCGTGAAGCAGATTCTGGATGTGTGGTGGCAGGTTTCCGGCGTGCTGAGCGGCGGAACTTTGGGACTGATTCTGCTGGCGCGATTTACAAAGGCGAGCGGCGGTCGCGGTGCCGGTATCGGAGTTATCGCGGGCGTCGTGGCGATGGGAGTCATCGTCATTGCTCACATGCAGCAGCCTCCTGACTGGCTGCTGCCGCTACGAAATTCCGTGACGTGCGTGAAGGACTATCTGCATCCGTTGATGGCAATCGTCGTCGGAACAGCGATGGTTCTGCTGTGCGGCGTACTGTTCTCTCGTCGCGCTGAGAACGGATCAAGCGGTTTGTGAACAGTAAACCCTAGTGCGGCGAGCGTATTGGCGTCGAAGATATCAAGCCCAGCCGAACTCGACCCGAATCAGTCCCAACGGGAGGCACGTGGTCGGTATGGACGGCAGGCGAGCGGGATCAGCAAGGGGGATGTCGGCCTCGGTCTTTACCGCAAACTCAGTCGCATTGCTGTTCGCCTGCGAGCAACTTGCTTTACAGCGTATGACGCTGCCTTGTTGCCGCGGGGCAAGCATTTCGGTCGAAGAAAGCCTGGTCCCGCAAGCGACCAGCGTTCACAACAGCAAGTAAACGGCTTTAGTTGCTGTATGCCTTGCTGGTCGTGCCGCCGGATGTGACCGTGCTCTTGCTTCGACCGGAGAACTGTCCGGAGATCACGGCAGAGCTTTCACGAGCGCCGAAGCTGGAGTTCGCCTGAGTACTCCTGGCACCATTCGCCAGTTTGCCCGGAAACGGCTGGCCATTCTCTGGTGTCCAGGCGACCTGCTTACGGCTGTAGCCGATATGTTCCAGGAACGAAGACAAGCCAATCGGATAGATACCGAGATTCTCAGACTCCGCTTTCAGGATTTCTGTGTTCTTGCGAATCTCCAGGTACAAAGCTTCCAGTCCGCTTTCTTCACTGGTCGTGCTGGGATCACCGAGATCACCAATCACCAGGTAGCGAGTCCGCGACGTAATTCTGGCCCGCGCTTCCTGTTCGGAAATAACCTCGCCTCGCCCATCAGTGAACTTGCCGTCCTCACCGACTTCGACAGCGATCTTTGCGCCTGCAGCGAGCACCATGCGACGAAACTCGCCCCGATTCATGCCTTTGATCTTCACCTGCCCGGCGACGGCAATCTCCAGTGTCTCGCCAGCGGAAAAGATTGGCGAGTAAACCGGGTCGTTCGCATTAATCGGTGCGCTGGGCTTTTGTTCGACCAGTCGTGCTTTTGAGCTATGTGCCCCGAGAATCTCTATAACCTCGACGCTGCCCTTGATATCGGAGGTATTCGTACGACCAACACCGGAATGGTTTTGATTGTAAACGCTGAAGGTAACGCCAGTACGCAGACCATCTGCAGATCCAATGTTCAGGTAACAGAGCTCAGCACTGTGATCGACGTTTGTTACGATGCCGTCAGGACGAGAAAAACCTTTATCTTCCAGTTCCCGCAATCGTCCACGCAAGGCGACCAGTCCGGTGCGATTCTGTGCAATGTTGTCGACGAGTTCCTCGATTTCTCGTCGCGACTGTTCCTCATTTTTTGCTTTCTCGATTTCAATTTGTGACTTCGCAGCACGTACTTCGGCGAGCTGTGCGGCCACCTTCCCCATTTCTTCGCTGTGCGTGGTTTCCTGCCGGATCAATTCTGATTCGGCCTTTGCGGCTGCCGCTTTAAACTGTGCGATCTCGGCATCTTTAATAGCTAAATCCTGCTGGTGATCCACTGCCTGCTTGCTTGCCAGGTTTTGATGATTGCTGGCTGTCCACGCGTTCTTGTTGCTTTCTGATGCCAGGGAATTCACCGTGTTCAACAGGTTCGGAGGTGCTCCGGTTCCGTCACCACCATGCCTCTTCAGAAGCGCGTCTACAGTGTCAGAGACCGTTCCGTTTTCGCCATCAGCACCAAGGGGCATTGTGCGCCCGACGCCAATTTTGTCCTTGAGGACGTTAGACACCTCGATGTTTTCACGCAGATCCTTCGTCGCTTTTTCCTCTTTCGCCTGAAGACTGATTACCTGAGTGGTTTTCACCACATTGTCCGAATACATCATGTACCACAGAACCGCAAACACGACCGACAACACACTGAAGATCGCGAGTCCGATGATGGGGCCGTTTTTGTTCTGAGCCATGAGTAGTAATCCTGTTGAGGAATTCAGCGGTTAGTGACAATCGATCGTTGCCAAAAACGGCAGATTGCATTGTTGTGCAGAGCGGCTCTGCACTTCGAAACTTTACTGCCTTAAAATCGCGAGCTTGCGTTTCCTCAGTCGTGGATTCGCTTTGATGGGAAAACGGATAGGGATCGAGTTTGTTCTACACACCCGTTGATTTTACGAAACGATCTCCACCCGGCGCTAACAGACGTCAACGTATGTTTGCTTCCAAAATGGATTGAGTCAAGAAGTTT
>CALFOL010000146.1 GCA_937919915.1 uncultured Planctomycetaceae bacterium | reverse complement strand
CTATGGCTTGCAAGCCGTTAGCACGCACTGCTGGCCCTACCGCACGAACAACATCACCGGCATTCCACAGTGCGGCGGGAATTCTAGCGAGACGCCCGCCAGTTGCACCCGTGGTGAGCATCTGGAATGTCTGAATTGCCCTTTGCCGCAGAATTTTGTCGCCAGTCCGCCAGCAAGTCCTGAGTCGATTCCACAAATTTCCAGCTTTTCGCAGGCGCAGCGATTGGTGTTTCTTACCCGTTCCGTATTTGCTTACGCTTCATCATCGTTGTGGGTACGGAACAGGCCCACGGGAAAGCGAATCATTCGCAGTGGGGTTGCCCCGATCAGTTGTGAAACGACGTAACGTGTTCCTTGAGCGTCCGGTTCTCGAATGCGAATCACCAGCAGGACGCTGGCCAGCCGCAGCATGATACTGACCGCAAACAGCAGGCGATACGAAGTCAACGGCACTCCAAACACGACAGAATCGAGATTGGTGAATGTCAGCAGACATCCACACACCACCGACGTGATTCCTCCCACAAGCCCGGCCAGGGCTGTGCCGGCTGCGATAAACATTGTGCGGTTTCCCGCAGGCGATTGAGTCAGCATGAAGCCGTTTGTCGTAACGACAAAGCCCGCATTCAAAATCGAATCCACAATAAAAACCGGCACTAAAGCCTTAAACGCAAAGTCAGGATCGTTCGGGATCAGTATCAACGCCAGCATGTTGGTTGATTTCAACAGCGTACACAGGATCAGAACCGGACGATGACCAACACGTCCGACAAGCGAACCGATTCTGGCCGAACACATCGCGCCGCCAGTCCAGCAAAACACCCAAAGCAGCAACACCTTCGACAGCGACATGCCGACTTCTGCCAGCAGGAACAGACTGATAAACGGAGCGCCGACCATGGCAGCGAAGTGCCAGAAGCTCATGAAGCTAATGAACGATCGAAATTTGCGATTTCTAAACGGTTCCGCCAGTACTTTCCGAATCCGCGTTTCGACGATCTTTGTCACGGGCGGTTCTGCAACAGGCAGGAACATCAGGATATCGATCACGCCTAACACCGCAGCGATGACGATCAGAATCGCAAACGCCGTATGAATTTGATCAGCATAAGATTCGAGCAGATACGACGCGAACAGCAGCGATGCGGCCCCCGCCCACTGCATCCACAGATGACGAACTCCCCAAAAGCGACTGAGACCGTTACGCGGCAGGTAGTCTCCCATCCACGACATCCACAGCGGGGAAGCAAAATGCAGCATGGAATGATTGACGACTGACAACCCCAGAAACATCCACAACCAGAATGTTGGCGACTGGTCTGGAAACAACAGCGGCCCGACCGCAACGGGCAGCAGTATCAGTCGCTGGACGATCGACACTGCCATCCACAGTCCGCGGCGGTATGTCAGGTGATTCGCGATGACGGCTGAAACGAACTGAAAGAACAACATCCCGCTCGGAATTGCTCCCAGAATCCCAACGTGAAATCCTGATCCGCCAAGTCCCCGAGCGAATTCTATCCCCGCGGGACACAGCGTTAACTGAGAATAAGCCATTCCCAGACAACCAGCGACGATGATGGTGGTGCCGTGAGGAATTTTGTCCGGAGATGTCTCGCTCGGTTCAGAATGCTGCTTCCCAACGTCTTTTTGCGAATAGGATTTGTTGGCAGCAGTCATAGTGACTGAATTCTAAAGGGCGGTAATTCTCGGAGACCGCGGAGTTGTAGCAGATTTTGGCGGCGGAGCTTAAACTGGTCTTCAAAACCGTCGTGACTAAACCACGGCAACTGGAATTCTCGTCTGGCGGACGAAGGTTGATTCCGTTCAGCTGGCTGCACGTTGGTGCCTGGCGATCCATCGAGGCAAGTTTCTTCGCCCGTCAGCGCCGCAGATCAGACGATGCCGATCACTTTCCCCTGCGACACAGGAAACGGCCTGTCGGTCGCGTCGTAAATCTCGGCGTTCAGCGGGATGCCGAGCATATGAAAAATCGTGGCCGTCACGTCCGCGGGACTCACCGGATTCACAGCCGGATACGCGGCGACTTTGTCGGACGCACCGAACACCTGACCGCCTGCAATGCCCGCTCCGGAAAACCAGACCGTGTTCACAGGAGCCCAGTGGCCGGAATGCTGTCCCATTGGGCTGCGGCCGAATTCGCTCATCCAAACAACCAGCGTGTCCTCCAATAACCCACGTTCCTCAAGCTCTTCAAGGAAGACCGCAATGGGACGGTCGGCCCACGGAATTAGCTTGTCCTTCAGCGTGTTGAAGCCGTCGCTGTGGGTGTCCCAGTGCTGAAATATTTTGTCGGTCTTGTGTCGCGGCCAACTCACAGTCACCAGCGGCACGCCGGCTTCGATCAGTCGACGCGTCAGCAGCAGGCTCTGCCCGAAGGCCCAGTCGCCGTATTTTAGTCGAGTCGCAACATCTTCCTGTTTTAAATCGAACGCGCTGTGAGCGGCTGGGGAATTCAACAGGTCGAGTGCCTGATCGAAGAACTGATCCGTTCCCGCGATGTCCTGAGCCCACGCCATCTCCGGCTTTTCGACATCCAGCGATTGCAGCAGCGAAGACCGTTCTTTCAGCCGAACCGAAGAGACGCGATCGTCCCGCTGCAACGAAGGAACTTCGAAGTTCGGTTCGTTCGGATGAGCTTCAATCCAGAAGGGATCAAACTGTCCTCCCAGAAAGCCGGCATCCTGCCCAGGAGTCAGCGCTCCGTTGTCATTGCGCGATCGTTCCGGCAGGTTGACATACTTGGGCAAAGACGAACGCCCACCCCGCAGTTTTGCGAGCACAGATCCCGGGTGCGGATGATCTCGACGGGACGCGAAGAAGTTTTCCTGCGAGATGCGATGAGCGTATCCCGTCGACATCCAGTGTGCGGCCGTGGAATGATTGTTGTCCGAATGAGTGACCGATCGCACCAGGGCGATCTTGTCCATGTGACGGGCAAGGTGCGGAAAGTGTTCGCAGATCTGAATTCCCGGTGCGGCGGTGTCGATGGGCCGAAACGCGCTGCGATAGTCCGCCGGCGCTTCGGGCTTCATATCAAAAGTGTCCTGCTGAGCCGGACCACCGCCCATCCACAGAATCACGCACCGTTTCGCTTTCCCGAACGACGATGGATGTTTGCCAGCTGCCTCAGCCGCGGAAGATTGTTGTGAAAGCAACCCCGGTAGACTAAGAGACAACGGCGACAGCGTCCCCAATCGCAACCAATCTCGACGCGAGATTCCGTCGCAGAGTTTTTTCCGGGCAGTGGAAAGGCGAAGCATGGGATGTCTCAGGCGGGAAAATTGGGGCGGGCGATTGCCAGACCGTATTATTCGTCGATTACCGCTCCACCGCAAGCTTTGATGCGGCGGTAAATAGACTCCTGCGTGTGCTAACATAGGATTCAGCGATTCTTTGATCCTCAAACCGGATACAAGCAACGATGAGAATTACGTTTCTATACACCACGCTTCTAATTACGGCGGCGATACGGGCTGACGAACCATCGGGAACACCGTTGATCGGCAAGCTGCCCGCGGCGAGAGTTCTGTTTCTGGGCAACAGTATTACGTTGCACGGCCCGGCAGCGAACATCGGCTGGAGCGGTAACTGGGGAATGGCCGCAAGCACTCAGCAGAAGGACTATGTGCACCTGTTGACCGCGGACCTTGCAAAGGCCACCGGAAGCAAACCGAAGACGATGGTGAAAAACATCGCTGACTTCGAACGTGGATACGAATCCTTCGACATCGCGACGCAGTTGAAAGCCGAACTGGATTTCAACGCTCATCTCGTGATCGTGGCCATCGGTGAAAACACCAACGAACCAAAAACGGACGAGGAAAAGGCAAAGTTCGCAGTAGCATTCGGATCGCTACTGAAGGAATTCAAACAACACGGGTCGCCGCAGATTTTCGTGCGGAGTTCGTTCTGGCCTAATCACACCAAAGACGAGATCATGCAACAGGCCGCTCAAGTCGCTAACGCTGTCTTCGTAGACCTTGCGGCACTGGGTTTAGACAAATCCCATCAAGCCAGCGCAGAACGAGACATCAAACACGCGGGCGTGGCCGGCCATCCTGGCGACAAGGGCATGCGCGCGATCGCCGATGCAATCTTTAGCGCGATCAGTAAACAAGCGAGTGTCGTCGCGAATCAATGACCGCCATTGGCCTCTTACTTACGCTTACCTACGGTTTACAAACTC
>CALFOL010000145.1 GCA_937919915.1 uncultured Planctomycetaceae bacterium | reverse complement strand
GCGGCCACGTGTGGGGGATCCCGATTACTGCTTACTTTCTGTTTGTCATGTTCGGACAAAAGGAACAGTTCGTATACTCGGACGACTACAAAGCAGTCATCAGACAGACGAGTCATATCAAACACAAGACACCGGTCATCGGATGGGTGCTACTGGGATGCTTTCTGCTCGGCCTAACTTTGCTACTGACCTATGTGATGATGGACTAAAGTGATGTCTCATGAGTTGATTCGTTTAACCCGTCGCCAACGGCAAGGAGATTCCGGACGCGCCTCGCCGCTGGCACCGGGTTAAAGGGTCGATCCCCGTTCCGGAATGATTCATCAACGGACTGAAACAATTAAGCAGGCTACAGATCAGCAAGTCAGGCCAAACCTTGAATAAAGACGATTACAACCCGTATCAGGCTCCTGGTGAAACGACCGATCCGGATTTCGCAGGTGCGCCGGCTGAGTTAATTCGCCGTGAGCATCTGTCCCACGAAGCTTCGATCAGGTTAATTGGATCGTTGTACCTGATCATCGGTTCGGTGGTCAGCATACCGTCAGTCGGCCTTTTGATCCGAATTTTCGGCACCGGACAACCGCAACAGAACATGGCGATTGGAGCCTGGTGGCTGATCGCTGCCGGCGTGTTTGCATTGGTTCTTGGTTTTGCGACCCACCGACTCAACCGCGGTGCTCGAGCAATCTGTGCGTTTTTCTCTGCGGCAGGTATGCTGTTTGTCATTCCATTTGGCGCGATCATCAACGGCTGCATCATCTATTTACTCTACAGCAAAAAGGGCAAGATGGTGTTTCCCGAGGACTACAAACAAGTCATTCGTGACACGCCCCACGTGAGATACCAGACTTCAATCGTCGTCTGGATTTTCCTGCTGTTGCTTCTCGGACGTTTCGGAATGCCGATGCTGTTGCGTTTCGGAGATCCCTAATCCGTTTGTGCCAGCGCAGGCTTTGCTGGACGACGACGAAAGCCAACACCGGAATGAGGCGAAACATAAGCACCCGCGCACAAGTAAACGCATATATCAATTTCAGGCCAGTGCGTAACGCAAGGGCAGTTCGCAGGTTGTTATGTGCGAAAACATATAAGCGAATGCTTATTTGTCACGGGGATCTGTCGCACGAAACGTGCGGCTGTTTTCGCTCGCAGAAAAATGCGTGACCTGTTGTCTGGCCGCCAGCAGTTAAGTTCAATACCTCGAATTGCCATTCGCCCATGTCCCGCCCCACGACGGAAGAATGATGATGTGATCAGGAAACTGATCCTTCAACACCTTCAGATAAAACAGAAAATTGCCGCCGAACCCGTGTAGAAACACAATCGACTGGGTCTTCTCAGAAACGACCTGCGGCACATACAAGTAGTAATGACCGTGGTTCGCTGGTGTCGACGGCAGACAATACGGCAACACAGAACGCAGCATCGACATCTGACCATCCCTGCCGATGCTCTCATAGGTCTTCGCAAACAACGGAAGCAAACGCTCGATCTGCTCAGATGACAGCCCCAGCTCCGCTCCGCCACCAATCGCCGCCTGAACAATGATCGGCTCGGGCAAGGAATTCAGGCCGCGGCGAAAAATCTCCTGCACAACAGAAGAACCGATTCTCGCTCGAAAACCACGGTGAGTGTTCGCTGTCGCAAACCGAACGGAATGGCAACCGGAACGCACGACAGGCGGATCCGCCCACGCGGCGGACGACAGCAGGGCGATTATTGTCAGCCAACGCAGCATGCACTTGCTCCCAGGTTCCGGTAAATCGACAACAACTGCGCAAACGTTGTCGCGTTCAATCCCGCAAGGCTCGTTGCATCAATAACTCAGAGCGGTAGAATCTCGCGTCAACGTTTCTAACGTCCAAACGCACTCGTTCCGGAAGTTTCATGAAGTACAGCATTCTACTCCTGCTGATCGCCTGTCTCAATGCTACGACCTTGGCCGCCGACGCCGCAAAGCCGAACATCATTTATATCCTGCTGGATGATGCGGGCTATGGAGATTTTTCGTGCTATGGCCAGCAGAAGTTCAAGACGCCGCACATCGACAAACTTGCGGCCGAGGGCATGAAGTTCACTCAGCACTATTCCGGTTCCACGGTTTGCGCCCCCACCCGCTGCAGTCTGATGACGGGCATGCACACCGGGCACGCCTATGTTCGCGGTAATCGAGAAGTGAAGCCCGAAGGCCAGGCCGCCATGCCAGCGGATATCGTCACGATTCCTCGGCTCTTGAAAACAGCTGGCTATACAACCGGAGCGTTTGGCAAATGGGGACTGGGAGCACCTTCATCGCCTAGTGATCCGGCAGAGCACTTCGATCTGTTCTATGGCTATAACTGCCAGCGAGAGGCTCATCTTTACTACCCCGATCACCTGTGGCGAAACAAAGAACGCATCAATCTGGATGGCAAAACCTACACCGGCAGAATGATTAACGACGAAGCGCTGCAGTTTGTCCGCGACAGCAAGGGAGATCCGTTCTTCCTGTTTCTGCCCGTCACGATTCCTCACGCGGCCATGCAGGCACCGGAAAACGACATGGCTGCCTGGCGCGAGAAGTTCCCCGAGTTCGAGGATGTCATCGGCAAGTATGCTGGTTCAGAAACGAAAAACCCCATCGCTGCGTTCGCTGCGATGATGACGATCGCTGACGAAGGCGTTGGCCAGTTAATGGCGTTATTGAAAGAATTGAACATCGATGACAACACCATCGTGATGTTCACCAGCGACAACGGGCCTCATCAGGAAGGTGGCCACAATCCGGAATTCTTCAACAGCAACGGGCCGCTTAAAGGACACAAACGTGACCTCTACGACGGCGGCATTCGTGCTGCTCTGATCGCACGATGGCCGGGCAAAATCCAGGCGGGATCAACCTCAGAACTCATCTGTGCTCACTGGGACATGCTGCCCACGTTTTGCGAACTCGGCGGAGTCGAAACACCAGCAGGCATCGACGGCATCAGCATCGTGCCGGAATTGACAGACAACGGAACTCAGACGAAGCACGAGTTTTTGTACTGGGAATTCTACGAACGTGGCGGCAGGAGGGCGGTCCGATTCGACAACTACAAAGCCGTGCAGCTCAACCTGACAAGCGTGACTCAGACGAAAGGTGTGGAACTCTACGATCTCACGACCGACATTGGCGAAGAGAACAACATCGCTGAGAAGCATCCTGTGCTGGTGAAACGAGCTCAGGATTATTTCGCGGCGGCTCATACGCCGTCGGAGTTCTGGCAATTCGGACCGAAAAAGCAGCAACCAAAGTGGACAAAGTAGCCGTCCCCGCAGCGGTCTGCGCATTTGCCCGTCGAATAGACAATGACGTTTTGTGCTGTGAGATCGTCGAAAATGCGATCGGATGAACAAGCGAGTCGCTTATTCGTCCGTAGTTACTTCAGGTTGACTATACGGCCACGATTTGCCTGTTGGAAACTAATCTTGTCTTCACGAGCCAGCCAGCCGATCGCCAGCATGACGGTTTCTCGCGAAACCTCGAGATCCTTCGTCAGTTTCGTCACCGACACTGGCCCATTGTCGGCCAGAAATTCCCAGACCTTTCCCGCGGTGAATCCAATTTCGTCGACGTCGTTCTGAACAGATTCAGCAATCTCAGGCATCATCACGCTCCTGTGGCGAGTTGAATAAACACGACCGTTCGTGGAATAGTAGAAAACCAGAAATCCAGTTGTCAGCCCCAAATCCACAGAACGTTCCCGCTTTGCAGAGAATTCCCGCCTGAGCCGAATCGAATTGTTCCCTCGCAAAATGTGCCTGGGTCGATAAGATGCTGGTTCTGGCACAATTTGCATCAAAGGACAGAACAGTGGCGAAGACGAAACAACAACAACAAAAACAAAAAGAACGCGAAAAACGAGTCGCTCAGAAGAAGTTGGCGGACGCGGCCAAACGACGAGAAGTCGCCAGGACCGCGGATGCGGCCCCTTCTTCGGCCACTCGCGGCGGAAAAGTAATAACCGAAGGTGTCAAGCAGAAGGCTCAGGTCGTTTCGGCCAAGCCGAACGTCTCTCATCGACGAGCTGGCGGTTAGCTGAATTCTCGCCGTTTCGTGAGACAAAACTGACCGCGGCAGCGCACTTCTTTGGGAGCTTTCGCGTAGCTTTACATGGTCTTATGAACTGCAGAAGAACGGATGGGAAATACAAATGAGTTGGGGTATTAAAACTCAGTGTGCTGCCTG